>CAYRVG010000032.1:0-15464 GCA_964427765.1 uncultured Candidatus Cloacimonadota bacterium | reverse complement strand
AGTTCCTTGACGGCTTTGTCGCGCTCTTCCTCGGTGAACACATAGATCTTCTTTTTGTTTTTCCTCACGAGGTACAAGGGCGGCTGGGCGATGTAGATATGCCCATGCTCGATCAGGGGGCGCATATAGCGGTAGAAAAAGGTGAGCAGCAGGGTGCTGATATGGGCTCCGTCAATATCCGCGTCGGCCATGATGATGATGTTGTTGTAGCGGATCTTGGAAATGTCAAAATCCTGGCCGATGCCCGCTCCGATGGCGAGGATTATCGGCTGGATCTTGTCATTGTTCAAAACCTTGTCCACCCGTGCTTTCTCCGTGTTGAGCATCTTGCCCCAGAGAGGCAGAATCGCCTGGAAGGAGCGGTCCCTTCCCTGTTTGGCGCTGCCGCCCGCGGAATCTCCCTCGACCAGGAAAAGCTCTGTCTTCGTGGGATCGCTGAGCGAGCAATCGGCCAGTTTGCCAGGCAGGGATCCGCTTTCGAGGACGGATTTGCGCCGGGTTAACTCCCTCGCCTTCCGCGCGGCTTCCCGGGAGCGGGCGGCCAGGATGCTCTTGAGGGTGATGGCCTTGGCTTCGGCGGGGTGCTCCTCAAAATAGGTCATCAGCTTTTCATAGACGGCTGAATTGACGAACCCCTCGACATCGCTGTTTTGGAGCTTGGTCTTTGTCTGGCCCTCAAACTGGGGATTGGCAAGCTTGACGCTCACCACCGCCGTCAATCCCTCCCGGATATCCTCGCCGGAGGGGTTGACCTTCTCGTTCTTGAGCAGGTCCGCGTTGCGGATGTAGGTGTTCACCGCGCGGGTCAGACCGCTCTTGAAGCCGCTCAGGTGGGTGCCGCCCTCGGTGGTGTTGATGTTGTTGGCAAAGCTGAAAATGTTTTCCTGGTAGCCTTCATTATACTGCAGGGACATCTCGAAATCCAACCCGTTCTTTTTTGAATCCGCGTATATGGGATGGGTGCCCACAGGCTTTTTGTTCTTGTTCAGATGCTCCACGAAACTCACTATCCCGCCGTCATACTTGAAATCGTGCTTGCGTCCCGAACGCTCATCTTCCAGCATTATCCTCAGGCCCTTGTTCAGGAAGGCCAGCTCGCGCAGGCGCGTGGTCAGATAATCAAAACTGAATTCCACGGTTTCAAATATCGTGGCGTCGGGCTTGAATTTGATCACGGTGCCCCTGCGGTTTGTCGCACCCTCGACCTTGAGGTCGGTGACGGCAATGCCTTTTTCATAGCGCTGGAAATAGATCTTTCCGTTGATGTGGACGCGGACCTCCAGATACTCGGAAAGCGCGACCACGACGGAAACGCCCACGCCGTGCAAGCCTCCGGAAACCTTGTATGACTTGTCGTCAAACTTGCCCCCCGCATGCAGCATGGTCATCACGACCTGCACCGCCGGCAGCCCGACCTCCTTGTGCAGGTCGACAGGTATCCCGCGGCCGTTGTCGTCCACCTCGATCTCCCCGAGAGAGGTGATCTTGACCCTGATCTGGTCGCAATATCCGGCCAGCGCCTCATCTATGGAGTTATCAACCACTTCATAGACGAGATGGTGCAGGCCGCGCTCGCTTGTCCCGCCGATGTACATCGCCGGGCGTTTGCGGACCGCTTCCAGCCCTTTCATCACTTTGATGTTCGTTGCTGTGTAATCTGATTTTGGCATAATCTATTGTCTCCTAATAATATAAGCAAATATAACGGGTCGCGTTCAGCTGTTTCTACCTGAAATTCCGTTAATTGGCTTCATATATGGTTGCAAAGATGACAGATATGGGATTTTTGTCAAGAACAATCGAAAGATATTTGAAAATTATATCTATATATATATCAATAAGTTGCGAAGCGTCCAAAATCACTTCCCCAGAAACTGTGAAAATTTGTCTGATTTGAGTCCATAGATATCATGCCAACGAAGTTTTTTACCCTCAGTCCAATATGTTGAATCCCTCATTAATTCCTGTCATATGTCTAACATATAGCTCCGCCCGAGTTACAGACAAACTTACAGGAAGTCGGCGGGATACTATTCACTAACAGATAATTGAAGTTTATAAGGAGGATATCTTGATCAGAAGATCGAATATGGATTCTTCAACGACAATCTCCCACAAGCATCCACAAAGCCTGGATTTGAGACAATTATGTATGCACTGGGTAAATCTAGTTTAGAACCTCGATTTCCACCCGGCGGTTTTGCGCTTGTTCATTTTCAGATCCAGATTCAGTGAGAGGTTGTTTGTTGCCGTAGGCTTTCCAGCTAAGGCGATCTTTTGCGATACCTTTGGAGATGAGATAATCCACTACGGTCTTGGCACGCCTTTCGGAAAGTTCCTGATTGTAGGTTGGTGTTCCCAGATCCCAAGCGTGGCCTGAAATCCTTATCTTCAGATCTGGATTGTTCAATAGGGTTATCATAGTGTTATCCAGAATAAATTTGGATTGATCGTCAAGTTGTGAGCTTTCAAATCTGAAATAAATGTTATCAAACTGAGGGGGAGTTTCCCGTTCAATTTTTTGCAGAATGATGTTGTGGACAATCCCTTCATTACCGGAATCAAGGTTTACATCTTTTGAATAAAGAAGAAATCCTTCCGGATTGGCTACAACCGAATATGAATAAGCCTCAGGCATCAAGACATCGTAATTTCCCCTGGCATCCGTGGTTACTATCTCACGTGTGCTTATTCCATCAGCCGTACAAGATATTTCAAACTCCATTGTCACGGGCTCACCATTTTGATCCCTGACAATACCTTGTATCTGTATTCGTCTTTCAGGAACAATGTCTGCAATGATCACTTCAGCGGAGGTTACAGGCTGATTCCGCGTTGTTTGGGGTTCTGAAGTTTGATTTGGTTCGCCAACTGGCCCCATTGGGATATCTGATTGTCCTACACTCTGCATATCAGTATTTAAAACATCCATGACCTGATCTATCATTTGGAAGACCGTTTTTTCTTCCGCTCGTTTTCTGACAACAGGACTAGCCACTCTGATCTCAACCGTATGGACTAAACCTGTCGAATCACGCACAAGATAACTGGCAGGAGTTTTATATTCAAAGCTGAGTTGATAGATCTGTTCATAGTTGCCAACGGCTCTATCCGAGCTCATAAAACCTTCGTTACTGGCGGGTATATGGAAAAAGCACCTGTCGTTGCGGGTGGAATTTATTGGTAAACCCAGATTCTCGGGTATTGACCAGTCTTGCCATCCTGTGTCAATATGATATGCCTTGAATATGTCGTATCCGCCGAAGCCAGCATGTCCGTTCGAGGCAAAAAACAGGGTTTTAGCATCATAATCCAGAAACGGCGTCTGTTCATTGCCTGCAGTGTTTATCTGCGGACCCAGATTTATTGGTTCTGTCCAGACTCCGCCGATATTTTCGCATACGTAGATATCCATGCCGCCGTAGCCCCCCTCCCGCGAAGAAGCGAAGAAGAGATACCTGTCGCGGAAAAGCATGGGATGCGTATCCACTTGAGAAGAATTGAATTGAGACGCGTTCTCAGGCTGGGACCAATCTCCGTTTTTGGGGACGTAATACAGGTCTCCGTCAAGTTTGTCTGACTCATAATTACCGAAAACCCAGGCACCGGTTCCACTTGAATTGAAACAGCCAAAAGATTCGTTTTTATCCGTGGAAAGCTCTTTCACAAGTTCAGGCCTTCCATAACCTGATTTAAATATCTCGGCGCGCCAGATATTCTCCTTATCCAATACTGCCGGCCTCATTGACGTGAAATATAGATACTTCTTTTGGGGATCCGTTACCGCACCATAATCTGAACTTCCACTGTTAATGTAAGCCGGCATTGCCCGCAGGTTAACTTTGTTAAATATTTCTTTCTGGCGCTTTATGATGCGGAGATATTCATCAACATTTTCGCGGTAAGCTTCATCAGCGGAAGATCTATATTTATCAAACCAGCGCATTGCGCTTGAAGTATCGGCTATCGCTATATATAGCCTTCCCAGCCAATAATGATATTCCGGAATTCTGTCACTAGCGGAGCGGTTCGCTGATAGAAATTCTTCAATGGCTCGCTTGTATTCTCCACGCTGATAATATTCAATTCCCTCCCGGGCATAGCGTGCACCGCTCAGACCAATCTGCGCGTAAAAGCAGACCATCAAGAACAGCATCGCCAGGCTAACTGCTGTTTTCTTCATCAAGCTCTCCTTAATAGCTTCAGAACCTCAGAATTAGAGATACTATATGGTCGTCACCGAATATATCATGGTTATTAAGCCTGAAAACATAATCAAGCTGAAGATTGCGGAATCTGACACCTGTTCCCACAGAAAACTTTTCCCTGTTGTATCCGATACGCAAACCGGTTTGGACATCAGAAAGTACATTTGCCCAAGAGCTTTTCTCACCCATGGAGACCACGGAAAGTTTTGAATCCGCCTCAGTATCACTGCCGATCGCGGTCCAGTACTCAGCTCCAAAACAAAAATAGGGGTCTTCCTCTTCCTCCATTTTAGCATCCGCAGCTATGGTCAATCCGAGTATGGGATATAGAGCCAGCCCACCAGATAGCTCATAAGGGACTTTTTCTTCTTCCTCGCCATATTTGCCGTATATATCGCGTGCCATTACGCCAATCTCAAAATATTGGCTCAGATCCACTTTTATGCCGGTGTCAATTCCATAACCAGTTTCGGTTTCACCGTCCATGCTGCTTAGATAGAATTTCGGGGTAACTCCAAAACTGAAACGACCGATTCTATTGGCGTAGCTAAGGGAAAAATTGTGTTCCTGATCAGAGAATGTGCCAGTGGGCTGGCCGGATTCATCAAAACCGTCAATGTCACTCACGCCGGCATTAATCCATGAAATGGACAGCGCTCCTATGCCAAATCTATTCCCGATCGCCACATACTGATAGCTGCGGTCGTTGTCCATTGCAACATTAAGCATCGTCCCAACTTCAAAATCCTTCATCATCATCAACCCGGCGGGATTCCAGTATCCGGAGGCAACATCTTTTGTAACAGTGGAACCAGCCTCACCCATGGCTATGATTCGTGCGCCAATTCCCATGCGCATGTAGGCAGCCAATGAATTATTAACTTCTTGCGCGGAAAGATGGATGGCAAACACGGCAAGCAGCAATCCGGCTGTTATGTATTTAATTGTTGATCTCGTTGTCATTTTTGCCTCCTTATTTGACCGCAATTTTAATTACATATTCAGAGCGGTTTACACTATCATTGGCGATTACGCGGGCAAAATACGTTCCGCGTCCCACCCGGTTTCCGCTATAGTTCTTCAAGTCCCAGGGAATCTCAATCAAGTTAGAGTTCGTAACCGGCGTTGTCAGGGTCCGTATCTTCTTACCGGAGAAGTCATAGATCGATATGGCTATCTGGACATTGTCATTCCTGTTTAAAACAATCTTCAGTGTGGCAGAATTCTCGGCCGGATTTGGATAGGCGCAGGAAGCGTCGCTGATATCGAGGTTCTGCGATTGGTAGTATTCGACGGTGGAAACGCTGGGCGGGCTCTCAGCGCCATCGTAGACGGCGGTTACATAGTATTCATAGGATTCATTCATGGCGATGTTGTAATCGTCAAAGTAGTAATTGCCGTCAATCTGGGTATTCACAAGGGTCTCGTTTATCTGAACGAATTCCGTTTCGGAAAGCGCGCGCCGGTAAACATTGAAGCCCTCGAGGATCCTCTGGCTTTGGGGGATATTCCAGAGCAATCTGATATAACCCGCGTATGTGAAAGCGCGCACGTCGACCGGGGAGGAAAGAACGGAATATGTGGCACTGCCAGTAGGGCTGGACTCCCAGTCATCTTTGAAAGCCCTGGCCGTGATAATGAGATCCTGCGTGTAATCCGCCACCGCGATCGGTTCCGTGTATAATTCTGAATCCTGCGTCGGCTCGCTGCCGTCAAGGGTATAATGGATCTGTGCCCCCTCGGTCGAAGTGGTTATCGAGACAGAAAGGGCCTCGCCATAGGTGCCGCCTGGCGGATCGAACGCGGGCTGGGCCACCGTTCCCGTGACACTATAGACGGCGGTCGCGGTTTCGCTGGGTATCCAGTTCTCCGAGAAACCTTTCACTTTAATTGTTGTGACCACGTTCAAAGGCAGCGCGATGGGTGACGAATAGGCGGGGGAACCCGTTGTGGGTTCGCTGCCATCCATTGTATAGCGCATTGTCGCATTATCAGGCATGACAGGTTGATCAAGTGATACATCGACGGCATGTGTATAGGTTCCCGGATCCGGCGAGAACATGTCATCCGCCAGTTGCACCTGTCCCGTCACGGTATATACGCCGGTATGCACAGCGCTGGGAATCCAGTTTTCCTTGAAGGCGCGGATCTTGATCGTGAAATCAACGTTATTCAGTCCGATCTCTATCGGGCCATCAAAGACTGGGGAATCTTGAGTGGGATCGCTGCCATCCGTGGTGAAACGGATGATGCTGCCGGCGGGAGCCGTGCCTCCGGCCGGAGAAACGCTTTGAGCGGTTGTATAGATCCCGGGCGGGGGATCAAGGTAGGGCGGCAACAATTGCATCTGACCAGTGAGCGTGTATTCCGCCGCATAGACCTGGCTGGGCAGCCAGTCATCCTTGTAGGCCCTGACTTTCAGGGTCACGTCAGCCGGCGCTTCAAGCTGGACCGGTTGGGTGTACTGGGGATAGGATTCATCCGGATCATTGCCATCCAGGGAATAGCGCAGGATCGCTCCCGCCGGAAGGGTCTGGGTGTTTAGGACCACACTGATGTCATTTGTGTAGATGCCCGGCGCGGGCGTGAACACCGGGGCGGGGATCTCAACTTCTCCCGTGAGCGTGTACTGGGCAACGTACACTTCGCTGGGAGTCCAATCCGTGGCAAAGGCCCGGGCGCGGATCTCATAACTGTTGTTCAGTTCCAGCTCGATGGGGGTTGTATACAGAGTGGAGCTGGCATTGGGGTCGCTGCCGTCCATGGTGTAGCGGATCTGGGCACCGTCGGGTACGGTCTGGGTGTTGATGCTGACGGTCTGTTCCGTCTGATAGGTTCCCGGATCCGGCGCAAACACGGGCGACGCTATCGAGGCCTGCCCTGTGATAGTATATACACCCGTGTGGGTGACGCTGGCTATCCAATCCGTCTTGAAAGCCTTCACTTTCAGGGTTGTGTTTTCCCCAATCAGGATGGGATCCGTGTAAACCGACGCTGTGGCCGTGGGTTCAGAGCCATCCGTCGTGTAATATACCACGGCGTCATCCGGAAAGGTCTCTGAAACCGTAACCGTCTGCGGAGTGGAGTAAGTACCAGGCGGAGGGGAGAACACCGGCGTCTGGAAGGTAACCTGGCCCGTGATGACATATTGGGCCGTTTCCGTTTCGCTGGGTATCCAGTTTGTTTTGAATCCCTTGACCTTGATGGTCGTCGTGCTGTTCAGAGGAAGGTTGATCGGCGTGGTGTAGGCTTGGGAGTTTTCCGTGGGTTCGCTGTCATCGAGGGTATAGCGCAAAGTCGCGCCACTGGGAGTTGTATTTGTATCCAGAGTGATGGATTGGGCGCTTTGATAGGTCCCGGCAGGAGGAGTGAACACCTCATCCGGAAGGATCACCTGACCCGTTACCGTGTATGTTGCCTCATAAACAATGCTGGGCACCCAGTTATCCAGAAACGCGACAGCTTTGATCGTCATTGTCGTGTTCAGGGGGATCATGATCGGAGCACTGTAGACCGGTGAGGTCTCTGTGGGAGTGCTTCCATCGGTCGTGTAACGCACCGTCGCCCCCGTGGGGGTAGTGGAAGTGTTTATGCTCACGGTCTGGGCAGTCTGATAGATCCCCTCCGGCAAACTGAAAACGGGAGGATAGATCACCACCTGTCCCGTCACGGTGTAGGTCTGCTGCGTCACATCGCTGGGCAGCCACCCGGTTTTGAAAGCCCTGGCGGAGATCGTCATGGTTGAGTTCAGCGGAACGACTATCGCGGTCGTATACAGGCTGGAATCCTCTGTGGGCGTGCTGCCGTCCGTGGTGTAACGTATTGTTGCCCCGAGGGTCGGCGTCGTCAGAACCACCGGGGTGGGCTCGGCAAAGATTCCCCCTTCGGGCGTGAAAATCACCTCAGTCACAGTTCCGGTGACGGTATAACTGGCTGAAACCACGGGGCTTGGCGTCCATCCATCCCGGTAAGCGATGGCCTGGATGAACAGGCTGCTATCCTCGGGAATGTTGATCGGATCGGTGTAAATGATTCCATACGAGGGAGTGGGAACAGAACCGTCCGTCGTATAACGTATGGACGCGTTCTCCGTGGTTGTCGATATCGCGAGGTCGATCGCCTGATAGTAGGTTCCCGAGGGGTGGGAGAACATTGGCGCGGCGACTTCCGGAATGGCGATGTCGATGACATAGCTGGCATTGGAGATCAGTGATGTGTTCATCCCCGTTTTATAGGCAATGGCTTTGATCGTCACAGTTTCGGAGATGTTTATAGGCCCGGTGTATATCTCACCGATCGTCTCCGAAGGTTCCGTGCCGTCCAGGGTGTAACGGATCGTGGCCTGGGGCGTGAGGGTGGAAATGCTGACCTGGATCGCCTGGTCATAGATCCCCGCCGGCGGCGAGAAGGTCGGCGTGGCAACGGTTTCCACCGGAATGAGAATGATATACTGCACGGACGCGATCTGCGACGGGTTATACCCATCCTTGTAAGCCCTGGCTTTGATGAGCACGTTATCGGAAACCACGAATCCGCCAAGGTAGGCCTCGCCATTATCCAGGCTGGGGTCACTGCCGTCGGTGGTATAGACGATCGTCGCGCCCGGCGTGGCAGTGGTGATCGTAACCGTCTGTGGTTCCTCGTAGATTCCGCCCGGAGGCTGAATTTGCGGGGTTTCCACCGTCGGCAGGGGTATGTCGATGATGTAATCGGCGCTGGTGATCTCCGAAGAGTGCCAGTTTGCGCGGGAAGCGATCGCCTTTATCATCAGATCCTGATCCACCACTATGGGGGAAAGCGGGTCAAACACGGGGCTCACGCCAGGGATGGGATCGCTGCCGTCGAGGGTGTAGCTGATCGTCGCGTTCGCGGTTGCACTCTGCAATGATACGTTTTGAGCCGCAGTGTAGGTCCCTCCGCCGGGAGAGAAGCTCACCGGGCTGGCATGCAAATCATACGTAGCCATGCTGACATTGGACGGCAGCCAGTTGCTCAGATACGCCCTCGCCTTCAGGACGGTGTTCTGGTCGATGGCCACGGGGCCCGCGTAAATTGTTCCGTTGAATTGCGAGGGATCGGTGCCATCAGTGGTATAATAGATCGTGGCGTTGGACGGCACAGTGCTGATGCCCACGCTAAACACGTTGTAATAATCACCCCCCGCCACGGAGAAGATGGGATCCGCCACAGGCCCGTTGATGACGTAGGTGTGGGAGACGATACTGGAGCTTATCCAGTTTTCGCGATAGGCAATGGCTTTGACGGTCATGCTCTGATCGATGCTGATCGGGGCCTCATACAGAGTTCCGGCCTCCGGGCTGGGATCGCTGCCATCCGTGGTATAGCGGATGCTGGCTCCGGGTGTGGGAACCGTGATCGTCAGTTCCTGGGCGTCGGCGTAGATCCCCGAGGGAAGTGACAAGACCGGATTGCCCACCACAAAGAAGTATTCAGCGCTGGCCATATCCGAATCCAGCCAGTTGTCCAGATAGGCATAGGCCTGAACCAAAGCATATTCGTCCACGACAAAAGGCTCCACATACGTGAATCCATTATCCGGGCTGGGAATGCTGCCGTCAAGCGTATAGCGGATCGTGGCATTTGACGGATAGACGCTGATGGAAACGCTCTGGCTTGAATTGTAATAACCTCCCGGGGGATTGATCACCGGAGTGCCGATCGGTCCATTGATGATGTACGATGCCGTCGCGACCTGAGAATCCTCCCACCCAGCGATGTAGGCGAAGGCCTTGATGACGGTATTGGAGGCAACGTCGATCGCTCCGTCATAGACGGTTCCGTTGTCCTGGGAGGGTTCCGAGCCATCCAGTGTGTAGATTATGGTGGCTTCGGAAGGATCCGCTGATATGGTAACCGACTGGGGCACAGCATACTGCCCGGAGGGTGGATCGAACGCCGGAGTGCTGACTGTTCCGGTAATATAATACTGGGCGTCAACCACGGCGCTCGGATTCCAGCCCGTTTTGATGCCGATCGCGCGCAATAGCGTATCGCTGGAAATATTGATCGGATTGCCCGGAGTATAAACCAGGCCGTTGTCGCTGCTCGGAACGCTGCCGTCCATGGTGTAATAAACTGTGGCATCCGGCGGATTGACGGAAATATACACATCGATCGGGGAGGTGTATGTGCCCGCGCCGGGGGTGAAGACGGGATCGGCGACATTGCCGAATATCGTGTATACCGCGCCATAAACATCGGAAGTTTGCCAGTCCGTCCGGAAGGCGCGCGCTTTCAGGGTCGTGCTGCTGCTGATCGTGACGGGATCCGTGTAGAGCGTCCCATAATCCTCGGTCGGATCCACGCCATCCAGGGTATAGCGGATAACCGCGTCAGGCGTGGTGGTCGCTATGGTCACGTCCGTGGCGTTGGGATATACTCCCCCGTCGGGATCGAAAGTGGGGGTCGCGACCGTCCCGGTCACCTGGTAACTGCGTGAGGCGACGGGGCTGTTCTGCCAGCCCGCTTTCCAGGCAATGGCCTTGATGGTGAGGGAGGTTTCCAGCCCGATGGGTATCCCCGTGTCGGGGTCATAAAGGATCGAATCCACGCTGGGATCGGATCCATCGGTGGTATAGTAGATCAGGGCGTCCGTAACAGAGGGCACAGAAAGGTGCACCACGATCGGCTCAAAATATGTCCCCGCCTCGAGGTCGAATTCCGGCGCGGGAAGGATCCCGATATTGTATGCTCCTTCGCTGATGGGGCTGGGATCCCAGTTTTCCCTGTAGGCCCTGCTTTTCACATAATGCTCCCCAACCCCGAGCGCCACGGGGCCGGTGTAGAGGATCGAGGTGGGCGAAATGTCCGAGGGCTCTGTTCCATCCAGGGTGTAGTATATCGAAGTTTCCGAAAGCGCCGTGCTGATCACCAGATCGACGGGATTTTCATAACTGCCCGGCAGGGGGTCGAACGTGGGCGCGTCCACCGTTCCCGTGATCGTGAACGATCCAGTGTGTATTTCACTGGGATAGAGGCCTGGATACTGGGCGATCGCTTTGATCGTCGTGGTCTCGGAAACGGAGATGGGATCCGTGTAAAGATACATCGGATCGGCGATGGGATCGCTTCCATCGGTCGTGAAATATATGGCGGCGCCGGCGGGGTTCGTTTGCGTGCTGATGCTCACGGAGATCGCCGTCGTGCTGTAACCAGGTGCGGGATCAAAAACGGTCCCGTTCCCGAAAGGAATGATGGTTGTGCGGGTGCGCACATCGTAGTAATGGCTGAATGTTTCGCTGGGCAGCCAGTCCGTCAAATACGCCCGGAACGTGATCCAGGTGGGGCTGTCCAAAGGAATCTGATCCCCCGTCGTATAGACGAAAGAGCTTGGATTATCCGGCCCCGGCGTGCTGTTATCCAAAGTATAGTACAACGTGGCGTCAATTGGATCGATCGCCAACGAGTCGATTGCCACGGTTATGAATTCCCCCGGTTCCACCAGATAAAATTCCCCGTCCGGCAAAGGAGGCGGCGTCAGGGTAAGGGAATCGATCGTCACAGTGCCCGTCACCTGATAATCCTGGGTCACCACATTGCTGTCCAGCCAGCCATCCCTGGTCGCAAGGGCCTTGAGCGTCATGCTCGTTTCGGCGGGGATGAGGATGGGCGCGTCATACACGTTGGTCTGCCCATTTCCCGGAACAGGCGTGGAACCATCAAGGGTATAATGGATCGTGGCGCCCGTATTGCTGCAACTCATCGATACTTCGGTCGCCGTGTAATACAGGCCTCCGGGGGGATCCAGTACGGGATCGGAAACCTGGCCGGTTATGACATAGGTCTGGCTGGTTATCTGGGAGGGCGGATAATCTGGATGAACGAAGAAGGCCTGGACGTTAACCACGTTCTCTTCATCGGCGATCGCGGGGATCTCCACCGGTTCCGTATAGACAGGCGAGGCCTGCGTAGGCGTCGAACCGTCGACAGTGTAGTGGATCACCGCTCCGGCATAGATACCGGCGAGGCTCATGACCACGTTGACGCCGTTTGTATAGGTTCCTCCCAAAGGATCTAGATCAGGACCCCAGGGGCTGACGTTCATCGTCCATTGCAAGCTGTCCGAATCAGTCCCGTCCGAGACCACAAGATCAAGCGTGTGCGTGCCGGGCAGATCGAATACATAATCCAGGCTGTCGCTCGTGGAAACGACGTCAGAATAGGGAACCCCATTGTCAAGGCCGCTGAGGGTCCAGGTGTAAGACAGGGGATCGTTTTCAACGTCCTGAACCTCCACGCTGAACGATATAGAAGCGCCCTGGTCTATGTCCTGCACAAGCGACGGTGGCTGGTAGGAAACTATCTGGGGCGGATCGTTCACGGGAAGGACCTCCAGCTGGATCTGGACTGTGCTGTACGCGTTGGAAAGGGTATCCACCGCCGTGACGTCGAAGATCGCCGTGCCGTTGTAATCCTGCTGGGGAGTGAAGGTTACAAGGTATCCCGTGGGCGTGGGAGATTGGGTCACATCCACCGGATAGGGGGCTGGATCGATGAAAAGGTCAAAGCCGGCAGGTTCGGCATCTATGCAGGTCACGTAATCCTGGAAATTGATCTGAAGGGATGTTTCCTCATCAGTGGTGAATGTGTTGTTTGGAGGAAGCCCCGCCCAGACCGGTGGATCGGGCACTGGGGTGACGTTTATCCGGATCAGCGCCATGACCTCGGTCCTGGAAACAACATCCGAAGCAATGATGATCAGAAGTTCCGATCCATGCCAGTTTTCGGGGATGGGCTCAAATTGCAATGTGAAAGGATTTTCAGGATCCGGCTGTGTGATGTTGAAATGCTCAGGAGGCTCATAAAAAGACAGGCTGAGGGGAATGTTTTCCGGATTGTCGATGTGGCGTGAAAAATCCTTGGTCCAGATTTCATCCTCAAAAAAGATCCCGGTCTCCGGATCGTTTATGTCGATGGAATCCGGCAAATTGTATGGGGAAGCATCAAAATTGAATGAGAAGTCCCGCGTCTGGCTGTTTTGCGCGGCGACCCATTGGACCAATTCCTGGATGTTATCATTGCCAAACCCCGGAAAATCACGGGTTTGCGAATATATGGCACTCACTGCGATCAAAGTGATGAAAATGATCAATGCCTTCTTCATGCTCCATCTCCTTCAGAGTTTGCTCGATGCATGGTCATCATATGTTTTAGCGTATTTGGAAAAATATGACACTTTTTGCGTTCCATTTTGACGCAATAATCTTATCAACGCTTGTTACAAAAGCATTCATACTGGACGGGATATGTTGTCAATGATTATTTTCATTCTTGAGCCTGTTCCGATAAGGTGACCAAATTGCATAAACCTCTGCCAATAAGGCTATTGAGTGATTATTTACTTGTTTGGCTGTTGATTTTCTTCAACTTTTACCCCCTTGAAACCACAAAAAGTGTGATAAATCCAGCTTTTTGCCGCCTCTCCCCCACTTTTTTGCAGATTTCGGGACAACCATCAGCGGACCATCAGCCAAATATGGCTGGTGGATTGCCAATCGTTGGCCTGAGGCGCGGGTCAAAGGAAGGGTGGGATATGATGGTGTGGTTGTCTGGATATATTACCCGGATCCGGCCCTTGAATTTGACCGGCCCACAACCCACTCGCCTCCGCCTGACTTCCCGCGCGTTCAGCGGGTACTTGGTGGGAGGCCGGTCTGGGGTGGCCGGGCTGGGGATAATGAAACAACCATCAATCCCGCCGCCCGGCTGGGCTGTAATGATCAGATATCGAACAGGGGCGTGTGTTGATACTGGGTTGCCACCATGAGTTGGATGTCGCTGCGGATCGTTTGCAGATAATCATGCATCGTGCGCAGGGCAAGTTCGGGATCATTGTTTACTTCACTCAGATGTGCCAGAATGAGGTTTCGCAGGCCATGATGCATGATCTGGCTGATCACACCCACCGCCTGAACATTGGAGAGATGTCCATTAATGCTTTTTATGCGTTGCTTTAGAAACCAGTCGTAAGGCCCGTGCATGAGCATGCGTTCATCATGATTGCTCTCGAGGATAAGGGTGGTACAGTATTTCATTTTGTTCAGCGCCAGAACCGTGGGAAAGCCCAGATCCGTTGCCACACCGAGTTTACGTTCATCATCATACATCTTCATGAAGGTAAAATTACAGCTTTCCACTGCATCATGTGAAGATGAAAACGGATGGATGACCAGATCGCGAATGCTAAAGGTCGTTCCTGTCTCGAAAGGGCACATTGCCTTGGGAATTCTGCCGATTCTGTGTTCACATTGTCTGTAGGTTTCTTCATTCATGTAAACGGGGATCTTTAGCATCCTTGCAATGGCTCCCACGCTCCGGATATGATCCGAATGCTCATGACTCACCAACACAGCGGATAGTTCGTGCCTGTCTATGCCCAGGAGTTCAAGCGCTGAAAATATCTTTCTGGCGGATACGCCGGCATCCAGGAGAATGGATACTTCCTCCGTACGCACCAGTATGGCGTTTCCTTTCGAACCGCTGGCCAGCACCGAGGTTTGGAACATCGATCAGATCTTGGTCAGGTGGTAATATCTGCTGTTGAGTTTGTCAAACTCTGTCCAGGTCGCTTCCTTCGGCGCGGCTTCGAGCATCTGGGCCACGCCCACGCTTTGGGCATCCAGATTGTCGCAAAGATGTAGCACCAGCGCTTCCAGGGTCTGAGGAAGCCTTACGGACGCCTTTTCATACTCGCCGTGATGGGCGAGGATCATGTGCCTGAGGTTTAGAAGCAATTCCTCGGGAAATCCGGGGATCAGTTTCACCTGGTCGCGCACATATTCGTCGCAAAGGGTCAGATGGCCCACCAGGCGGCCGATATCCGTGAAATCGATGGTGGGAATGGACCGGTATTCAAATACCTTGCCCAAGTCGTGCAGCAAGGCGCCGGTGATGAGAAGGTCACGGTCAACCGGATAGAGAACGGAAACAAAATCGCAAATTGTGGTTACGGAAACCGTATGTTCGATCAGTCCGTGCATATAATTGTGATGCCATCCCTTCGCGGCAGGGGCTTCCAGGAAGCGGCTGAAGAGTTCTTTGTCATCAAAAATGTTGCGCAGCAGTTGATTAAGAAAAGTATTCCCAACCTTGTCGACATAGGCAAAGAACTGCTCTGCCAAAACATCGGGATCTTTTTTGCTGCGGGCAACGAACTCCTCTATGTTATACTCTGAATGATCCGCGAAGCGAATTTGAACGACTTTTAGCTGGATCTGTTCCTTGTAGGTATTGACC
>CAYRVG010000031.1:0-5016 GCA_964427765.1 uncultured Candidatus Cloacimonadota bacterium | reverse complement strand
CATCCGCTATCAGCGACCATCAGAGGGAGGGTTTGGGTGTTCCATTTTCCCCCTTATGCCCACCCCGTTTGTCACCCGAGAACAACCGCCTGAGTTCCCGCTGGCTGAGCGGGAAGTCAGCGGGGGGTTCACGGGAGGCAAGCGGGAAAGGAAAGGGGCTGAAAAGATGGTATTTAGGGTGTTATCTGGCAAAAACAAGGGTATGGAAACAAAAAACCCGGGAGGGTGTCCCGGGTCATTTATTCAATGGTGCTATCTTGCTCAAAGGAAGCGTTTGACCACTTCCACCACCTCCGGCAGGTCCATGCCGATGTTCTTCAGGTGCTCGAGGGTGGGCACGCCCGCGGGTGTCCAGCCCTTGCGCTTGTAGACGGCATCCACGAGCTGCTGATACTGGTCCTCGCGGTATTCCCTCAGAAGCGCCATCTTCTCGGCGGTGGATATTCCTTCCGGGTCGATATTCTGCTTTTCCTTCAGGAGCTTGTCGTAGCGTTCTTCGCGGGAGAGGTATTCCTCCTCGGTGACTGGCCCGACCGCCCTGTACGGCGGAATGTCGTCCTCGCGGCGCCCGCGGCCCATGCGCATGCAGAAGGCCTTCTGGAAGTTGTAGACGCGCTCGGACTGGCGGATGAGCTCATGTTTGTCCATGGGCTTGCCGGTGATCGCGGTGTAGATGTCCACGTAGTTCTGGACGTGTTCCGGGACCTTTGCGGGTTCGTCCGTCTCGGCGTTGTTGGCAGGCTCGATGTCGTTCCAGGGGAGTTTGCAGAGCCCCTGGAGGCCGAACCAGGTGCGGAACATGGGGAAGTAGTGGAGCGCCTCGGCTTTGTCCTCAAAAGTGGGGATCTGGTTGTTCACCATGTCCATGAAGATGAGCCAGGCCTCGTCGTGTTGCGGGCCTTTCAGGGCGAGGGTGTAGCCGCCTTGCTGGGCGAGGGATTCCTTGGACATGTACTGGGAATATTCCAGACCCTTGGCCTCCATGCCCATGTCCTGCAGGAGTTGGGGATCGGCGCCGTATTCGCGGGCGAAGATCTCCTTCATTTTGCGCACGCCCTGGCCGACTGTCACGCCGAAGCCCTTGCCTTCCGCCATCTGGTGGATGAGCTGGAAGACGCCGTCGGCGTTGCCCCAGGTGAGGTCGATGCCGCCGGTGCGCTCCTTGTTCAGGATGCCGTATTCATAGCATTCCATGGCGAAGGCGACGCTGGTCCCGAAGGAGATGGTGTCGATCCCGTAGGTGTCGCAATAGAAATTGAGCTCCGCGACGTCTTTGGGATCCCAGATGCAGAGGTTGGAGCCGCAGCCGCCGACGGTCTCGTATTCCGGGCCGTCGACCAGCACCGGCTGGCCTTTGTAGGGGCCGCTGCGGGGCTTGAAATCGTCGATCGCCTTGCAGCAGGCGAGCGAGCAGCCATACCAGCAGCCGTCCGGCATCCCCTGGGTGAAGAGCTTCTTGAATTCGCCCGAGGCGAGGCCCCTTGCTTCCGGCAGGGTGCCGTATTTGAAATTCTTGATGGGGAGGAGGTCGTAATCGTCCATGATCTCGACCAGGTGTGCGGTGCCGACCTCGCGCATGTGGCACTGCGAGGAATCCCCCTCCTCGATCTCCCGGTGGACTTTGAGTCCGGTCTGGCGCAGGGTGCTGATATCCGCGGGCTGGTTCGTGTCCCCCTTGAGCCCTGAATATTTGACCACCAGGGCCTTGATCTTCTTGTCGCGGAAGACCATCCCGGTGCCGCCCCTGCCCGCCTGTTTGAGGCGCGCGGCCTGGCGGCGCTTGTCCCAGAAGGAGAAATTCAGGCAGGAGATGGGGACGTGCTCCGCCCCGCGGCCGGAGGAGACGACGGAGACGAACAGGAGCTTTTCGGGGCTTTCGGCGAATTCCCTGATCAGTTCCTCAGCGAGGATGTGGCTGTTCACCTCTTCATCCGGCGCGGTGAGGATCTTCACCTGGCCTTTGTCGCCGTCGATGAAGACGATGACCTCTTCCTCCGCCTTGCCCTGGATCTCGATGGCGTCCCAGCCGGAAAACTTCGCGTAGGGGCCGAAATGGCCGCCCACGTTGCAATCCACGGGGATGCCCGTGAGGGGGGAGATCGTGGTGACGATGGATTTTCCGCTGCCGGGGTAGTTCGTGTTCCCGCAGAGCGGGCCGAAGCCGATGCAGATCTCGTTTTCCGGGTCGTTCCATTTCGTGTCGTCCTTCACACCGTGCCACATCAGGTAAAGGTCAAATCCCTTCCCTCCGGTGAATTTATCGATCATCATGTCTGAAACTGGTTTGTTCTTGATCTCTTTATTGCCGACGTTCACATACAGGGTGCGGCGGTTGTAGCCCTTCTCAAGCGGCTTCAGGTCGTAGGAAAACTCGGCCAGGATCTTGCGGTCTTTCATTATTGGCTCTCCTTGTTCTCGGTTATGCGGATGGCGTCCGCCGGGCAGGCCTTGGTGCAGGTCCCGCAGGCGATGCATTTGAAAGGTTCCAAAACGTCCTCGTGGACGAACATGGAATGCGTGGGGCAGACGGCGACGCACATCAGGCAGTTTATGCAGAGGGCTTTATTCAGCATCACGACGCCCTGCCTGGTGATCGTCAGGGCGAGGGTCGGGCAGGTCTGGACGCAGACGCCGCACTGGTTGCAGGCGTTCATCGCGGGCGGGGTCTGGGCGCCGACGATGCGGATGCGGGAAAGATGGGCATCGTCCTTTTTGAAATACAAGGTGGAGCAGGCGCTCTCGCAGGCGTGGCAGGCGATGCAGTTTTCCGGATAGGTCTGCAGGTATTTTTTCATTATCCTCTCCATATGTGGTTAATCTTGTGAAAACAATTTCGCCGCAAAGGGGGAAAACGTCAATCTTTTTCTGAGGTTTCCGCCAGGGCGGCCTTCACGCGGCGGACGATGGAATCGCTGTTTAACCCGCACCACTTGTAAAGGGCGTCCGCCTTTCCGGAGCTCGCGTAGCGAGTCACGCCGATCTTGAACAATCTCGCGCCGAGGCCGCTTTCCGCCATCTTGTCCGCGATCACGCTGCCGAGGCCGCTTTTCACGCTGTGGTCCTCGACGCTTATGATGGGGCCTTTCTTGGCGGAATCCGCCAGGACCTGCGCGTCGATCTCCAAAGGAGAGGATACGTAGACAAGCTGGAGATAGATCCCCTCCTCGCGGAGTTTATCCACCGCCTTCACGGCATGGGAGGCGGGGGTGCCGGTCACGAAAATGCTGCCCTTGTTGCCGATGCGGAGGATGTCCGGGGTGCCGTAGGCAAAGTTGTAGTCCTTGCGGTAGAAGGGGTTTCCCTCCTCGTCCTTGATGATGGGGATCTTGGAGCGGCCCATGGTGACGATGTAATTGCCGGGTTTGTTGATCAGCCAACGGATGACGCGGTCCGTCTGGTTGGGGTCGGCGGGGGAGATGAGCCTGAAGCCGAAGAGATTGCGGGCCAGGCCGATGTAATCCACGCACTGGTGGGTCTTGCCGTCTTCGCCCACGTCCAGGCCAACGTGGGTGACCACCACCTTCAGGTTCGTGTGGTTGATATCATTCAGGCGCTGCATGTTGTAAACTTCGTCGATGCCGAACACTCCGAAATCCGCCCAGAAGGTCTGGATCCCGCAGGTGGAAAGCGCGCCGCTCACCACGGCGGTGTTGTGTTCCATGATCCCCGCCTGGAAGAAACGGTTCGGCACGGCTTTTTCGAAGCCGGCGGTCTTGACGCTTCCCTGGAGGTCGCAATCCAGGACCACGATGGGGGTCGGATTTTCCTTGTTGATCTCCGCGAGGTCCGCGATGGCGTTGCCCCAGGCGCCGCGGTTGTCCGTTTCCTTGTCATGGGAGATGGGCTGGCCGGGCTGCAGGTCGCATCCCAGGGCGAAAACGCTGTCATCGTTGCCGTTTGGGGCGGGCTTGAAGCTCTCGCGGAGTTTTTTGTATTCCTTCATCCGGTTGGCTTCGCCGAGGATCTTCAGGGCTTTTGCGAGCTGTTCCTCGTCGATCGCCGCGCCGTGGTATTTGGCCAGGTTCTCCATGAAGGGGATTCCCTTGCCCATGACGGTGCGGGCCAGGATCATCGTCGGCTTGCCGTCGTCCCTGGCGGATTCCAGCGCCGGCAGTATCTGGGAAAAATCGTGCCCGTCTATCTCCAGGACCTCCCAACCCTCGGATCTCCAGTCGCGGGCGATGTCCTGGGGCATCACGTCGCTGGTTTTGCCGCTGATCTGCAGCCCGTTGTGGTCCACGATCGCGGTGAGGTTTGCCAGGCCGAACTTGATCGCGAAACGCCGCGCTTCGGAGATCTGGCCTTTCTGCTGTTCGCCGTCACCCATGTGCACGAAAACATGGTAGGGGATAGCGTTGATCCGGGAGGCCAGCGCCATTCCCGCGCCGGCGGAAAGCCCCTGGCCCAGGTTTCCGCTGGACCATTCCACGCCCGGGACCTCGCGCTCGATGTGGCCCTCAAACCGGCTTCCGATCAGCCGGAACTGCGAGATCGCGGCTTCCAGCTTGAAATAGCCGTTGAGGGCCAGCGCGGTATAGACACCGGGGGAGATGTGGCCGTTGGAGACGACGACGCGGTCGCGGCTTTCCAGAAAGGGGTTCTTGGGGTCGTGATTGATGACGCCGTAAAGCGCCAGCAGAATGTCTATGGAGGACATAGATCCTCCGGGATGGCCGCTTTGGGCCAGGGTGGTCATGGAAAGGATGGCTGCCCGGGCCCGGCGGGCCTGGTCTTTAAGGGTTTTCAAAAATTTCTCGTCGTATTTGGTCATGTTATCCTCGCAAAATAAAAAAAGCGGTTTGACCCAATCTGCTGACAGGCAAACCGCCGTATCTTGGTGGAGCATAGGGGGTTCGAACCCCTGACCTCATGACTGCCAGTCATGCGCTCTCCCATCTGAGCTACAGCCCCTTGTGGTCGATAATACTACATAAGAAATTATTATTGTCAATAAAATATTATTTTTTTTCAAAGTACCTTATACACTTTTAATAATACCCTGGCAATGGATTATCA
>CAYRVG010000030.1:0-41477 GCA_964427765.1 uncultured Candidatus Cloacimonadota bacterium | reverse complement strand
CTGGTGGAGGCCGAAAATACTGCCCTCTGGGGCCTGCTCAGCCGGGTTGAGTCCTGGAATGACGGTTCGAACGGGATATTGCGTGAGTATTTCGCCTGGGAGGATTCCTGCCTTGTGATCAGGCGCGAGAACCTCATCTATGAAGGGATCTCGTTCCCGCGGCAGGAAGAGGCGGAACAGTACGCCAGAGAGACCGGCATCCCCGAAAACCAGATCCTGAGCATTCCCATGGTCAACACCCGGGTACGCGTTGAGTCCGCCGGACGCGAGCATTATTTTGAAACACCCCTGAAGATCCATTCCGCGGCACCCGTCTTCATCGGCGGCGTGAAGCTCGGTTTCAGCGGCGAATTCGCGCTCAAGGCGGTGAGCGGGCAACTGGTGCTGAGCCAGATCCTGCCTCTGGAGGAATATATCGCCGGAGTCATCCAGAACGAGATCGGGAACTCCGCCCCACCCGAGGCCCTGAAAGCGCAGGCGGTGACGGCCAGGACCCACGCCGTCAGCCTCCTTCTCTACAACCGCCACAAGGACAACGGCTATGACCTCTGCAACACCACCCACTGCCAGGTTTACAAGGGGAAACACCTCTTGAACGCGGACATTTTGGAGGCCGTGGAAGCCACGCGGGGCGAGATCCTCGTTTGCGAGGGCAGGGTCGCGGACGCCACCTACCACAGCGCCTGCGGGGGCAAGACGGATTCATCGGCCAACATCTGGCACGGCGCGCCCCTTCCCCACCTCTCTGGAGTGACCTGTATCGAATCCGCCACGGGCTTTGACCTCTCCCGGGAAAGCCAGGCCAGGCGCTGGATCGAGACATCCATACCCACGGACGGCATGAGTTCCTGGGAGAAAGCTTCGCTCTCTTGGCAGAAAAGCATTTCCCTGAAGGCCCTGGCCAAAAACGTCGGCCTTGCGCGCATCGATAGAATCGTGATCAACAAACGAGGCAATTCCGGGCGGATCACGGACATCACTTTCCACGGCAGCGGCTCCGCCCGCCTTACCAGTGAATATCAGATACGCCGGGCCTTCGGTTCGGCGAAATCCTCCTTCTTTTATATCCGGGGAGCTTATTCGCTCGCCCAAAACGGCGGCGTTGTGATCCATCCCCAAGGCACCGTAACCATCAAGGGCAGGGGCTCGGGGCACGGCGTCGGGATGTGCCAGGTGGGCACGCTCAGGCGCGCCAGGCAGGGCGGGGGCTACCAAGACATCCTGCGCCACTACTATCCCGGCACGAACATAACAGCAGATTGGAGGGGCAATGGAACGCAATGACATGCTTTGGCGCGGAACCGCCTATGACGGCCAGTTCAGGATCCTGGCAGTGGAATCCACCCAAACCGCCCAGACCGCCAGGGACCTGCACGATCTTTCCCCGATAAACGCCTTGCTGATGGGTAAAATGATCTCTGCCGCGGCGATGCTGAGTCTGGACCTCAAAGCCGAAAATTCCGAGGTGACGCTGCGCATCGAGGGGAACGGCAAGCTCCGGGGCGCGATGGTCATCTGCACCCAGGGCGGGGATATCCGCGGCTACACCTATGAACCGCATCTGTACTTTGAACAGGCCGAGGAAAATTTCCATCCCGTGAAGCACCTTGGAACCGGCACTCTGAGCGTGATCCACAACATCCCGGACAAAAAACCCACCCTGGGTTTCACCGCACTCGAAGAAGGCGAGGTGGCCCAAAACCTTGCCAGATACTATGAAACTTCGGAGCAGATACCCACGGCCGTGAACCTGGGCGTGCTCATCGATAAAAACGCGAAGATCCGCGCCTCAGGGGGATTCATCATCCAGCAGTTACCCATGGCGCAACCCCTTTACGCTGACAGGATCCGCGAAAACCTGGCCCGGACGCCGAACGTCTCGGACCTTATGGACATGGGGCTCAGCCTGCCGGACATCCTTTCCCGCTATGTTTTCCCTGATCCCGAACCGGAACTGCATGAAGCCCATCCCATTTGCTATCATTGCAATTGTTCCAGGGAAAGGTTTGAGCGGGCCCTTAAACTCCTGGGCAGGGACGAACTCAAGGAAATGCTCGACGGCATCGACCCCGAGTGCCATTTTTGCAACAAGAGCTATCATTTCAGCGGCGGGGACATCGCCCGGATAATCTCCTCCCTAAAGGTGCAGAAATGAAATACATCCTCATCATGGCATTCCTTTTTGCGCTCCCTCTTTTTGCCGTGGATTCAGGCGACATCCGCTTTTTGCTGGACAAAGAGCAATTTGACATTTTAAAAAAGCACGAGAGCTACATTGAAAGTCTGGCAGACGGTTCTCTGGAAGATCTTCAACTCGCTTTGGAATACGCGCAGCGTTCTGAAGAGGAAGAGCTTGCCCTGCTCTGCCACAAAAAACTCGCGCTTGGGCATCACTCCCTCAAAGACGCGCTGACCTGGCTAAAGATGGCCAAGGACGCGGGGGCGGACAGTCTGGCCTTTGAGGAAATGCAAGAACAGGTGAAGCGGGAGTTTCCCGCTGAGGCGGACAGGATCATTTTGGATTATTATCTGCTGGGCACCCCGGAGGAGGAATACCTGGAGCAGATCCGCCTGCTTGAGGATTACAATCCCCTTATAGAGGAACTGGCAAAATCCTGGATGGACGAGATCAGCGTTGAGCGCTCGGACACCCTTGCCGTGGCGATGCTGGACCGCTTCGAGCACCATTTCCCAAGATCCCGCTGGATGCAGATGGCCTATTATTACCGGCTCTATCATCTCTCCCAGGCAGAGATGTTCGAGGACATGCGAAGCCTCATCCGGGAAAAGGGAGACAGCTCTTCCGAATTCCAATACATTTCCTCGCTCTATCTGATGAGCCCCACCTACCGTAAAACGCTATCCACTCAGGAAAACACTCTGCTTCTGGAGGAAACCGTTGCATTGCTGGATCCGGCTTTGGAGAATGCCGGATCCGGTGAAAGCCACAAAGTCCTGTACCGGGAATACAGCCCTGCCGATTGGGAAAGTACGCTGGAACTGGCGCGCGTCAAAGCACATTATTACCTTTTCCTGTCCACGCGCGGCCTACACGGCGACGAGGAAGACCTTTTCGCTCTCGCAAGCAGGCCGGATACTCTTTTAACGACGCTTATGCAGGAAATACAGGGCATAAATTTCCCGGACAACGACAGGGGCGAACTTGCCGAACTGCACTATTGGCGGGGCAGGATCCAAGCGCTTTACGGCAATCACAAATCCCTGGAGGCAGCGGCCAGGAATTTCACGCAAGCCCTGGTTTTGGGGGCTCCGCGGAAAAAATACGACGAGCCCTGTCTGCAGGCGCTTGTGGTGATAAAAGAAAAACTGGGAGTGGAAAAGGAGCTGATGCAATGGTGCAGGAAACTGGCCGGTTACGAAGGGATCATTTTTGAGGAACACCCCTTCGGGGAAAAACGCCACACCCGCGTGGCGATCGGGGATTACGACAACGACGGATACAACGATCTGCTTTTCAACGGTAAATTCCTGTATCATAACGATGCGGGCAGGGAATTCACGGCGGTCACGGACACGACTTCCCTGGATCGCTTGAATTCCACCGGCGGCCTCTGGGCGGATTTCAACCGCGACGGCAAGCTGGATTTCGTGGCCACATCTCTTGCCGCGGACGGCAACGGCGAAGCCCTGATGAAGAACCAGGACGGCAAACGTTTCGTCAAGGTGAACGAGCGCGCCGGAAACATCGATGACGGATACCCGACAGAGGGGGCGGCCTGGATCGATACCGAGTTATTGGCGTATCCGGACCTGTATCTGGCAAATTATGAAAAGTGGCAGGTTCAGCAGGGGTATCCAGACCTATTCTGGCAAAACCGGGGGGGATATTTTACCGATTCCAGCAAATCCCTGGGGTTTTGGACCCCGGATTACGCGGATGAGCCCGGCCTCGCGGGCAGGGGCGTCTCTCCCGCTGATTTTGACAATGACGGGCAGCAGGAGATCCTGGTCACCAACTACCGCCTGAACCGCAATTTCTGCTGGGACCTCTCCGATACGCTATATGTGGATGTCGCAGCGCTACACGGGCTGGCCGGGGATTATACGGACGGGTACTATGGTCACAGCATAGGCGCGGACTGGGGGGATTACGACAACGACGGTGACCTGGACCTCTTCATCGCCAATCTGGCCCATCCCCGCTACATCGAGTTCTCAGACGTCAGCCAGCTTCTGCGCAATGACGGCCCCTCAATCCGGGTTGTGGGAGCCGACACCCTCCATTTCATTCAGTTCACCGATGTAACCCGGGAAGCGGGGATAACCTATGATGAGTTGCATTCCGATCCCCTCTGGCTGGACGTGGACAATGACGGCTTTCTGGACCTCTTCATCACCTCGGTCTATGCCAATGATCGCTCCTACCTGTATAGAAACAACGCAGACGGGACTTTCAGCGATATCACCTTCCTCAGCGGGGCCAGGATTTACAACGGCTGGGGCAATGCCACGGCGGACCTAGACAGGGACGGCCTGACAGACCTTGTGGTGGGCAGCGGCAACGGCACGAAGATACTCCTGAACCGCACTCCCACCCAAAACCAATCCCTGTTCGTCAAACCGATCTGGAAAAACAACAGGATTGTCCTCGTGGATGAGCCCCATAACTATTACAGGTTTCCCAATTCCCCCGCCTTCGGAACAAGGGTGGTGGTGGAACTGCGATCTCCAGACGGCAGCAGATACCGGCTTTTCCGCGAGCTTTCCTCCGCCAAGGGCACAACCTCGCAAAACAGCCAGGAACTTCACTTCGGGCTTGGGCAAAGCAAAGTATTATCAATTGAAAGAGTTGACTATGAGAAAGATCAGGACTAACATTCTAAATCCCACAAATCCGGACGAAACGATCCTTCTGAAGGATCATGTCATAAGCTGGGAAGGAAGCAGAATAACCCAGGTCCGCCCTTTTGAGCCCTCTTTGGACGCGGATTGCGAGGACCGCCGGCATGAGCTTGCCGTACCTGGATTCATAGACATCCACGTGCACCTCTCCCAATACAGGATACGCTGCCTTTATGAGCCCTCGCTGTTATCCTGGCTCAAAAAACATGTTTATCCCGCTGAAGCGCTTTCCAGGGATGAGGTTTACGCCCAGGGCATCGCGGAGGATTTTTTCCGCGCGCTCTTTGCTCATGGCACCACCACTTCCGTGATCTATACCGCGCCCTATGAAAGAGCCTGCGAGATAGCTTTTGAAAGCGCGGCAAGGCTGGGCGCGAGGGCCATGATAGGCATGACCCTGATGGACCAGAACAGTCCTGCGGGGCTGGGACAGTCAACCGCATACGCCTTTGATAAAAGTGTCGGACTTTTTCAGCGCTTCCAGGGATATTCGCCACTGCTTTCCTATATCTTCACCCCCCGCTTCGCGCTTTCCTGCTCCTCCTCCCTGCTGGAAAAGGTGGCCACCTTCGCCCGGGATAACTCCGCCTGGATCCAGACCCACATTTCGGAAAACAAGGATGAGGTCAGGCAAGTCGTGGAGCAATTCGGCGCACAATCCTACACCCAGGTGTATGAACAGGCGGGATTGCTAACCCCGAGGACCATCCTCGCCCATGCCATCCATCTCTCAGAAAAGGAAATGGATACGATCAAGGAATATGGCTGCAGGATAGCCCACTGCCCGGATTCAAATTTCTTCCTCAAGAGCGGAGAGTTCAACTACAAGGCCATGGCAGACAGGGAAATACCCATTGGGGTCGGGAGCGACGTGGCCGCGGGCACAAACCTGGGCATGCTTTTCCACGCGAAGATGGTCAGCTACCGCCAAAGCTCATTTGCCATAATGCCCCAGCGCTTGTTTTACCACGTCACCCTGGGCAACGCCCGCGCCCTGGACATGGGGGAACTCATCGGCAGCCTGGAGCAGGGCAAGGAAGCCGACATCTGCCTCTTGGGATTACCCCTCAAGCCCATTCATGACGAGGATCTCGTCTCGGCCCTTTGTTTCTGCGGGGATGAATTCCCCGTTGGTGAGACAATCATCGCCGGCAAAAGCGTTTACAGGATTTGATCGTACGCACAGATAAATATTATCCCGCTTGGAAAGAATATTGCATAATAAAGATGACAATCTTAAAAATAATTGAAACAAAATGTGTCCCTTGGGGCACACTTGATATTTTGGAAGGAGAGAGATGTGAAACAAGTTATATGTTTGATCCTGCTATTGGTATCGGTTGGTTTCCTTTCCGCCGCATTGGTCTGGGACGAAGCCGTTCCCATCCGTCAGGGAGTCAATATAGAATGGTTCCGGACCGGCACGGAAACTGCCGATGGCTGCGCCATCTACGTTTGGTCGGACACAAAACTGAGCGAACGCGACCTCTGGGCCCAAAAGGTGGACGCCCAGGGCAACATGGTTTGGGGCGAACCCTTGCTGATAGATGGCAAGCCAGACCGCCAGGAAGACCCGGTGATAACCAGGACATCCGATGACAACTACATCATTGCCTGGATAGATTTCTCGGACGACCTGGACGGCAACGTTTATGCCCAGAAGATCAATTCCGACGGCGACCTGCTCTGGCAGGAAGGCGGAGTGCCCGTCTGCACCGCCGTGGAGATCCAGATATCCCTGAACATGGAGCCCGACGCCAACGGCGGGGCTTACATCATCTGGTCCGACGCCCGCAATCCCAGCAAGGACCTTTACGCCCAGCGGCTGGATTCCTCCGGCAATCCCGTCTGGGCCGTTAACGGCATCCCCGTGGCCGACGGCGCGGGAGACGAGGTTCAAAACACCATGCTTCCAGACGGCCAGGGCGGTTTCGTGATCGGTTACACCTATTCCTATGTGGGCGCTGAAGATATTTACGTGAAGCGCTTTCTGCCCTCCGGCGACATGGCCTGGGACGACATTCTCGTCCTTGCGGACGCCACTGGAAACCAGGGCCGGGTGCGCATGGCAACCCTCACCAACGGCGAATTCGTTTTCACCTGGGAGGACCAGCGCAACGACGATCCGGATATCTACGCCCAGAAGATTGATCTCAACGGCCAGATACTCTGGCAAGACCCTTTTGTGGTCTACGGAGATTCCGGAACCCCGGATTTCGCCCCGCAGCTTAACCCCCGCATTGTCAGCACCAGCGACAACGCCGCCGTGATCATCTGGGAGGACAAGCGCCTGGACAGCGAAAACCCGGACCTCTTCGCCCAGAAGATCAGCTCTGACGGCACCCTGCTCTGGGGAGCCGATGGCCTCGCCCTTAGTGTGGCTGCTTTCGCCCAGAACGGCCAGCGCATGGCCTCTGACGGTAACGGCGGCTGCTACGTGGTTTGGGACGACTACCGCAACGGAAACACCCCCAACGAAGATATTTACGCCCAGCACCTTTCCTCAGACGGAACGGCGCTCTGGGAAGCCAACGGAAGGGCGGTCTGCAGCGCTCCCAACCAGCAGATCAGCGGATTGGTAAAGGTCGCGAACGAAAACGTCTTCATCAATTGGATGGACATCCGCAACGGCAGCGTGGGGATATATTACCAGGTCTATTCATCGACCGGCACCCAGCTTCTGGATGATAACGGAGAAATGGTCTTTTGGGGCCTGAGCGGGGACACCCCTCTGCAGAGCGGCGATTCCCCCCTCCTGAACTACATAATCCTCCCCCGCGACAACGATGTGGCGATAATCTGGGTGGATACCCGCTTCGCCAACCTCGGCTACCAGATATTTTTCCAATTCCTCAATCCGGACGGCACGGTTGCCCTGGAAGAGAACGGACGTCCCGTGACCCTCTCCACAGGAGCCGATCAGATCACTCCCAGCGCCTGCGTCACACCGGACGGAAAGATAGCCATCGCCTGGGAGGACAAACGGGACAACGATCCCAGGATCTATCTCCAGCTGCTTGATTCCAATGGGAACAGGCTTTGGGGCGATACCGGCATGGAACTCACGGATAGCTATTCCCTCCGCCAGAAAGATCCACGCATAACCTATCTGCCCAGCCTCGACCAGTTCTACATAGGTTGGTCGAATTACGACACGGTGGGCTCAACCTACCGCTACCACGTTTATGGGCAGATGATCGAAGACGGGCAGAAACAGTGGGGGCCGGACGGTGTAATGATCTCCACCCTCACCGGCGATGAGCTGAACAAGGAATGTGTCCTGAACGACATGTGGGATAATTACTACGTCTGGCAGAGTTATGACCCGTTGTTAGCTACGCAAAGTGTTTATGTGAAGAAAGTTGACCAGAATGGAGAAGCGGATACAGGCTGGCCGGTTGCGGGGCTCAAAGCCTCAACCCATGATAATTATGACACCCTGCAGCGCTTTCCTTACTCTGCTCCGACCGATGACGGCCTCTTTGTGATGTGGAGGGACGCGAGGAATGACTTTATCCAGAACTACTGGGGGCAGCATATTTCCTCCGCCGGCGAGCGCTTGTGGGATCCCCTGGGGATAAACCTAGCAGATTACGGCAGGGAACAGGACAAGCCTGTGCTTGCCAAACACGGCGACTACCGGGATGAGATCGTTTTCGCCTGGTGTGAGAACATCGGCGGCATGGACGACATCATCGCCCAGAAGATGAACCTGGCCGGAACCCCCCTCTGGGGAGACCTGGGAACTTTCGTCGTGCAGAGGGACAGCACCCAGTCCTCCCCGAGCATCGCCCGTTTTGACAACGGCGGCATGGTGATCGGCTGGGCGGATTACTTCAGCTTCGAATCCGATCTTTACTACAACTACCTCAGTTCTGACGGCAGCCTAGTTTTTGCCGCTCCCGAAGGCGAGATCCTCAACGGCGCCAGCAAAATGCAGTACGCCCCCCTGATCACGACGATCGGAAACGACGCCTACGCGATCTGGGCGGACGGGCGTTCCAGCGGCAAGACGGAGATCCTCGGCCTCTACGCCCAAAGACTCTCCAACGAAACTGTCGCCAACGACGATCCCCATATCCCGTCGATCAACTCGTTCGAGCTGCTGCAAAACCATCCCAATCCCTTTAATCCCAGCACCAGCATCAGCTTCCTGGTCAAAGAGCCCTCCCCGGACTATAAACTATGCGTCTACAACCTCCGGGGGCAGCTTGTGAAAACACTCTTCAAAGGAGCTTTGGACAAGGGAAAACACAGTGTCGCCTGGGATGGCACGGATGAAAACGGAAAAGGCGTTTCCTCCGGTATATACCACTATCGCCTGGAAGACGGAAAGTATACCAGCACCAAGCGCATGGTACTGATGAAATAGGAATCTTCTCCTCTAAGATAAAGCTAGCCCGGGGTATCAACGCCCCGGGCTTTTTCTTAGCATCCACCATGAACCGGTCTTATTCAGAAAGGGTGTGGCTTTCCGGCAAACATTCCAAGCATCGGATTTACATATGGATAAACGTGGGTGTTCGAATTGATGTTCAGGCGGGGATAATTTCCTGCAAACTGCTGGCCAGCATTTGGGGGGTAATCCTTTTCATGCAGTTGAAATGACCCCTGGGGCATCTTTCCGATCCGTGAAGCGAGCAGGGCTGGCAATCCAGACCGGCTGCAAGTATTTTCGCTTTGTCGTTCTGGGGCGCGAAGCCCAGGCGAGGATGGGTGGCGCCAAAGATGGCAATTTGCGGCCTCCCCAAAGCCGCCGCCAGATGCATGGGCCCGCTGTCACCGCTGATGATGGCGTCGCATTGCGATATTTCCCTCGCCAGTTGGATCAGATCCAGCTTTCCGCAAAAGTTTTCGATCCCCGTAAATTCCCTCGTTATGGCACCAGCCAGAGAAGCGTCGGATCCATCTCCGTAAAGCCGGAATTCATATCTCTCGCGGGTAAGGCGGATGAACTCGATCCACTGTTCAACCGGATAGGCCTTGGTGGCGTGGGCCGCGCCGATAAAAAGCCCCACGAGTTTTTTTCCCGGTTCTTTTCTCGCCGCGGCGCAACCTTGCTCAGGAAGATCTTCCAGGCTCAGTTCGGGATACCGGATAGGTGTTTGAGAATTGAATTTCTGCGGAAACAGCTTTTCCAAGGCAGAATAGTATAGCCTGAGGGTGGATCCGATGGCCGCGTCCGTTTTACCCCGGACGATCGCCCGCCTCAGTTTGTGCTTCTTGTCATAGACCGCCTTGCGCCTGGCCGGGATCAATCTCATCAGGAGCCAGGTGGAAAACTTGGAATGCAGATCCACAATAATGTCGTAGGATTCTTTGCGGCGCTTCAGATGCCAGGCCAGACCCTTTGAATATTCAAGCACCTTCAGATCCAGGCCGAAAAGCTTGGGAAGCGCTGAGTACTGGGGTTTACAGATATATGAGATCTGAGCTGCGGGATAAAGCGCCCTCAGTTCCGCGGCCACTGCTTGGGTTAGGGTTATGTCACCCAGAGAACTGAGCCGCAGGATGAGGATGCGCATCAAACCGTACTTTTTATGATATCCGGTAGCTTATCCATCAAATTGGGGATGTTTTCCGCCCCGCTGCCGCCCGCCATCGCGGAATCCGGCCTGCCGCCGCCTTTCCCGCCCAATTCCGATGCCACCGCTTTGACGATCCTGCCGGCGTTGTATCTGGGCAGAAGGTCTTTACCGACCACGCACAGTATGGATACCTTCTCCCCGGAAACGGAAAAGAGGATGGAAACCGCGTCTTTGGCCTTTTCTTTCAGGCAGTCCCCAAGCTCACGCAATTTTGCTGCCTTGGCGGAAACCCTGGCCGCAAGTAGTTTGAAATCACCGTGGTCCTGGAGACCGGAAAGGAGGTTTTCGGCTTCCGAACTGCTCTTTTGGGCGTCAAGCTGTTTCAGCTTATCGTCCATGTCGCGCATTTGCTCCAGCAACGCGTCAACCTTGCTTTCCAGCATATTCTCCGGGACGTTCAACTTCTTGGAAAGATCTGTCAATGTGGCTTGCAGGGAATTCACATATTTCAGGGCCGCTTTGCCCGTGACGGCTTCAATGCGACGTATTCCCGCGGCGGACGAACTTTCCGAAATGATCTTGAAAAGCCCGATCTCGCCGCTGGCGGAAACGTGGGTCCCGCCGCAAAATTCCTGGGAAAAACCCTCCACGCTCACCACGCGGACCCTGTCGCCGTACTTCTCCCCAAAAAGGGCGATTGCGCCCCCCTCCCTTGCTTCCGCGAGGGATCTGAGGTCCGTGCTCACGGGGCGGTTTTCCAAAATGGCCTTGTTCACCATGTCTTCCACTGCCATGGTTTCTTCGGGCGTGAGGGCCTTCATGTTCGTGAAATCAAAGCGCAGGTATAGCGGATCGACAAGCGAGCCCTTTTGCTGCACGTGTTCTCCCAAAACCGTGCGCAGCGCCTTGTGGAGAAGGTGGGTAGCCGTGTGGTTCCTCGCGATGTCCCACCTGCGGTCCGTGTCAATTTCAGCCGTCACGGGTTTGGGGGTGATGGTTCCCCTGGTGAGTTTTCCGACGTGGATGAACTCATCCTCGGACTTTTTGACGTGGGTCACCCACAGCTCAAAATCCTCATTATGTATTCTTCCTGTGTCGGCAACCTGCCCGCCGGATTCGGCATAGAAAGGGGTTTGATCGAGTTGAAGCTGGATCATGCCATCGTCAAGTATCCTGTACCGCTGGATCTTCGCCTCCACGCTGGTTTGCCCATAACCCATGAACACAGTTGGCGCGGGAGTTTCGAACACGTTCCACTGGGCATCTTCATCTGTGTAAGAAAATTTGGAGCTCTTGCGCGCCCGTTCCCGCTGGGCCTCCATTTCCTCGTTAAAACCCTTTGTATCAACCCGCAGCTTCTTCTCCGAGGCCAGGATAAGGGTCAGATCCAGAGGAAAACCGTAGGTGTCATAAAGCATGAACGCGTCCTGGCCGGATATCGTATCACCTTCCAGTTTGGCGCAGATCTCGTCAAGCTGCTCCAATCCCCTGTCCAGGTTGAGGTTGAAGCGTTCCTCCTCCGCTTTGAGCACCATCTTGATATAGGCTTCCTTGCCCGCTAGCTCGGGGAAATGATGTCCCATGATCTTTATCACCGGATCCACAAGATGGAACATGAAAGGTTCTGCAAAGCCGAGCAGGCGCCCATGGCGGGCCGCGCGACGCAGGATACGACGCATTACGTAGCCCCTTCCCTCATTGGAGGGAAACCCCCCGTCCGCCAGGGCGAAACACAGGCAACGGACGTGATCCGCAATAACTCGATGCGAGACGCTTTTGGCGGGGTCATATTCCACATTGCTCATTTGGGAAATCTTATCAATTATTGGAAGGAAAAGGTCTGTTTCATAATTGCTGTTCTTCCCCTGCAGAACCTGAACGATGCGTTCAAAACCGGCGCCCGTATCGACATTTTTGTTTTTCAGGGGAGTAAGGGAATCATCCGGCTCACGGTTGTATTGGATGAAAACCAGGTTCCAAAGCTCAATATAGCGTTCGCAATCACCATTGATCCGGCATGTATGCCCTTTCACATTCTTTTTATCGCAATGTTCCCCGCCCCGGTCGATATGGATCTCGCTGCAGGGTCCACAGGGCCCGGTATCCCCCATCTCCCAGAAATTGTCCTTGTCGCCTTCATAGGAAATATGGCTGGGGTCTATGTCCGTCTTGGTTTTCCAGATCTCAAAGGCATCAGAATCACTTTCATGGACGGTGGCGTAAAGCTCTTCCCTGGGAAGTCTCCAGACCTTGGTGAGGAGTTCCCAGGCCCACTGGATCGCCTCTTTCTTGTAATAATCGCCGAAAGACCAGTTTCCCAGCATCTCGAAAAAGGTGTGGTGGTAGCCGTCTTTGCCAACTTCCTCGAGGTCGTTGTGCTTTCCGCCGGCGCGAATGCATTTCTGGCTGTTCACAGCCCTTTTGACCTCGGGTTCCCTGAGTCCCAGGAAAATGTTCTTGAACTGGTTCATGCCAGCGTTGGCAAAAAGCAGGGTGGGATCGTCTATGGGCACCACAGGAGACGAGGGTATCATTTCATGCCCGCGCTGCAGGAAGAAATCGATGAAATCCTGCCGGATCTCCTTACTGCTCTTCATTTTCATGGTTTTCCAGGCCCTCGATCTCGTCGTAGTTTTCCATGATCCATTTTTCGGCGCTCCAGGCAGCTACCGCTCCATCGCTGGTTGCCGTGACGACCTGCCGCAAAACGGTGTGGCGGATGTCCCCGGCAGCAAAGATACCCGGGATTTTGGTGTGCATATTGTCATCCGTTGTTACAAAGCCCAGGTTATCGAGATCCACCCTGGATTCCAGCAATTGATTATTGGGCAAAATCCCAACGTATATGAAAACTCCATCCACCTCAATAAATGATATCCCCTGCGTTTTACGGTTGAAAACCTCAAGCTTCCTGACCCTCGTATCACCATGGATCTCCTGCACCACGGTATCCCATACGAACTGTATCTTGGGATTTTTGAAAGCGCGTTCCTGGATTATCTGCTGGGCGCGAAGCTCATCGCGGCGGTGGATGATGATCACCTTTTTGGCAAAGCGGGAGAGAAAGATCCCTTCTTCGACCGCCGAATCTCCTCCGCCAACCACAGCGACCACCTTGTCCCGGTATAGGGCTCCGTCGCAGGTGGCGCAATAGGAAACGCCGCGCCCGGTGAAATCTTCCTCGCCGGGAGCGTTCAAAAGCCGGGGATGGGCTCCGGTGCAAAAGATGAGCGCTTTTGCCCGGTAGATATTCTGCGACGCCTCGACGATCTTGCACAATCCTTCCATTCCAATGGCATTTACTTCTTCATCTATGATCTCCGCGTTAAATCTTTCCGCCTGTTTGCGCATCCTGTCCGTAAGCTCAAATCCTGAGATCGACTCCGCAAAACCGGGATAGTTCTCCACTTCATCGGTAACGGTTATCTGTCCGCCGATCAACCCTTTTTCAAAAACCGCTGTCTTCAATCCGCTCCTGGCGCTGTATATCGCAGCGCTAAGCCCGGCGGGACCTCCACCAATTATAATCACATCGTATTTCATATTGGCCTCTTTTCAAAACTAATTCAATCTATGACTTATCTTTTGGATGCTGGCTCTGCGTCAAGCAATTTGTCTGCTTGTGTTTTCATCCTGATCATTATAATGTAATATGTTTGAATGGAGTATGCAAACTTATCCCCCTCTGCCCCAGGCAGTGTTTTGGCAAATCTAGTGCCACCCAACAGCCATATTTGGCTGAAGGGCTCGAAATGCCACCGGTTTTGGCCCTCTTTTGCAAGGGGCACGGGGAGATAAAAGGACTTGACCAATACAAGCAATTTAAGAATATTGTAAAAATTATTTGATTTGGAGTGAATATGAGCCCTGTACCACGCGGGGAAAGGCTTGTGATAGCCCTGATAGGAAAAAGGAACGCCGGGAAGAGCAGCCTTATCAATGCCCTTGTCGGCCAGGAGATCGCGATAGTATCGGATGTGGCCGGAACCACCACAGATCCGGTCGCCAAGCACTATGAACTTCTGCCCCTGGGTCCGGTGACCTTTTTCGATACAGCCGGTGTGGATGACACAGGCGAATTGGGGGAAAAGCGCATCCAGTCCACGAAGAAAATACTCTACCGGGCAGATATCGTGCTTTTTGTGAACCCGGGCACTGCCTTCGTAACGCATGAACTGGAAATGCTTGAGCGGATCCGGGAAATGGAGTTGCCGCTTTTGATGATCTTCAACAAGAGCGACCTAGCCCAGGCGCCCCAATCCAACATCGATTATTGCGCTGAACACGATATCGACCACATCTCCGTTTCCTGCAAGAGCATGGAGGGCATCCTGCAAACCAAGGAAGCCCTGATCCGCATGGCGCCCAAATACCTGATGGAAAAACGCGTCCTGGCGGGAGACCTTGTGGAAAGGCGGGACAGCGTCATCCTGGTTTGCCCGATCGATTCCGCCGCGCCCAAGGGGAGGCTGATCCTGCCACAGGTGCAGGTTATCCGCGACCTTCTGGATCATGACGCCATTCCCATAGTCGTCAAGGAAACAGAGCTCATACCCTCGCTGGAAATGCTGAAAGAGCCGCCAAGGTTGGTGATAACGGATTCACAGGCCATCGAACAGGTGGATAGGGAAACACCACAAAATGTTGCTCTCACGACCTTTTCCATATTATTTGCGCGCTACAAGGGTGAATTGGATACACTTCTGGATGGAATCCGCCAGATAGACAAACTGCAGGACGGGGACCGGGTCCTGATCGCGGAAGCATGTTCGCACCACGTTCAGAAAGACGACATCGGCCGGGTCAAGATACCGCGATGGCTACATGAAAGCACAGGTAAGGATCTGAGTTTCGAGGTTTTCGCCGGGCACGATTTCCCTGAAAACCTGGAGGAATACGCCCTCTGCATCCATTGCGGTGGCTGCATGATCAATACCATGGAAATGAACAGGCGTATCCTGGAAACGAAAAGAAGAGGAGTTCCGATCACCAATTACGGCCTCGCCATCTCCAAAGTGCAGGGGGTCTTGGAGAGGGTGATCAAGCCCCTGGGGAGAACCATCTGATATGGAATACAGAGTATCTGTCCTGCAATTTGAACCAAAACTGCTGGACGTGAAAGAAAACCTTACCTGTCTGGAAAAAATGTTACAAGGCCTGGAAACAGACCTTGTGGTGCTGCCTGAGCTTTGCACTTCCGGTTATTTGTTCGCTTCTTCCGATGAAGTGCAGAGCGTGAGCGAGGAAATCCTGAATGGGCCGGCTTTAAAACTCTTCAGCGGACTGGCCTGGGAGAATAAATTCAGTATCGTGTACGGTTTCGCGGAACGCTCGGGAAATTTGTTCTACAACTCCTGCGCTCTCGTCAATCCCGATGGAAGCCATTACATTTACCGGAAAACGCACCTCTTCAACCGGGAGAAGCTTTTCTTTACGCCAGGAGACACAGGGTTCATGGTTTGCCCCGCCAACAAGGGGATCAAGGTGGGTCTGATGGTCTGTTTCGACTGGCAGTTCCCGGAATCCGCCCGAACCCTTGCCCTGAAAGGCGCGCAGGTGATATGCCATCCCTCAAACCTTGTTCTGCCCTGGTGCCAGCAGGCGATGGTAACCCGTTCCCTGGAAAACAGGGTCTTTTCCATTACCTCCAATCGCGTGGGGGTTGAGCACAACGGCGGGGAAAGTATCGGTTTTACCGGAATGAGCCAGATCCTGGGAACCAAGGGTGAGATCCTTGCCCGGATGAACGATTCGGAAACGGGCATCCGCACCTGCGCGATCGATCCCGGCCTTGCTCTGGACAAGACAGTGACGCCGCGAAATGACGCTTTTGGGGACCGGCGTCCGGACATGTATGAGCCATGAAAGACAAGCTGAAGAAAGAGATAGAAGAGCTTCGAACCAGGATCGAACGACATAATGAGCTCTATTACAAAAAGGCGGAGCCCGAGATCTCGGATTTCGAATATGATCAGATGGTTCGTCGCCTCGCAAAACTTGAGTCCCAACTGGATGAGGCGGAAAAGGAAAGATCGCCCCTCAAAGAGGTTGGCAGTGACCTTACGGAGTCCGCGGACACGATACAGCATAAACAGAGGATGTATTCCCTGGACAATGTCTATTCCCCAGAAGAGCTTGAGAACTGGATAAACAAGCTGGAAAAAGATATGGACAGGCTTCCAGAACTATGCGTCGAGCTCAAGATCGACGGCTTTTCGATCAATTTGTTCTATGACAAGGGGAAATTGCAATACGCCACAACCCGCGGTGACGGATTCAAGGGTGAGGTGGTCACAACCAATGTCAGCATGCTTGATTCCGTACCCAGTAAGATCAAACACTCCTCCCCCATCGAGATTCGCGGTGAGATCTATATCCCCGTGGAGGATTTTCTAAAACTGAATGAACAGCGCGAGGCCAATGAGGAAAAGACCTTTGCCAATCCGCGCAATGCCGCGGCCGGATCGATCAAACTGAAAAACCATGAATTGGTCAGGGACCGCCACCTGGCATCGATCTTTTACAGTGTGGGATACTCTGAGGAACTTCCTCCCAAAAACCAGAGCGATCTGCTGGATTGGCTGAAGTCGTTGGGATTCCCGGTATCAGAATACCACGAACGTTACGCTTCTTATTCTGAGGTGCAGGATTTTTGCGATCAATGGGAAAACAAGCGTTCCAGCCTTCCCTTCGAGATAGACGGAGTGGTCGTCAAGGTCGATGATCTGTCGCTGCAAAAACGCCTGGGTTATACATCCAAGAGTCCCAAATGGGCGATCGCCTATAAATTCAAACCGGAACAAAAGGAAACAAAACTCCTCGACGTCCAATACCAGGTTGGCAGGACAGGTGCCGTAACTCCCGTGGCGATCCTCGAACCTGTCTATATTTCGGGCAGCACCGTATCCCGCGCGACCCTTCACAACGAGGATGAGATCAAACGCCTGGACCTGCATTTGGGGGATACGGTCCTCCTGATAAAATCCGGGGAGATCATACCCAAGATACTTCAGGTTTTAAAAGACAGACGCCCCTCTGATGCCGAGTCAGTTTCTTTCCCCACACAATGCCCCGCCTGCGGCAGCCCCCTGGAAAAGGATGAGGAAGGTGCCATCCGCTATTGTTCGAATGCCGAATGCCCCGCCCAGCTGCAACGGCGTCTTGAGCACTTCGCGGCCAGGAATACGATGGATATCGACGGGCTGGGGGAAAGCCTCATTTCCAAGCTGATCGAAACCGGACAGATCAAGAGCATAGCGGATATTTACAGGCTTGACTTCGACAGGCTGGCAGAACTGGAACGCTTCGGAAAAAAATCCGCGGAAAACCTCCAAAAAGCGATCGAAAACTCCAAAAAACAGAACTTTGACAAGGTCCTGTTTGCCCTGGGGATCCGCTATGTCGGCTCCATCACAGCCCGCAACCTGGCCGAACACTATGGTGACATCGATTCCCTCCGCAAAGCAGATCTGGAAAGCCTGCTCCAGGTGGAGGAGGTCGGAGAGAAGATCGCCACCGCCATCCAGGCGTATTTCAAGGTGCCGGAAAATCTCGAACTGATCGATAACCTGCGTTCCCTGGGAGTTAATCTCTCCTACCAAAGCAACCGCGCATCGGACACTCTCGCGGGAAAAACCTTCCTGCTCACCGGAACCCTGCCAAATTACTCCAGAAAGGAGATGAAGGAGCTTATCCAAAGCCACGGGGGCAAGGTTGTCAGCGGGGTCAGCGATTCCCTGAATTATCTTGTGGTGGGGGAAAATCCAGGCTCCAAACTGGAAAAGGCCAAAAAAATAAACTCGATCCGGATAATCGACGAGAGTGAAGCTCTCGAGCTGATGGAAACCAAATAATGAAGATCCTGCAGCGTTATATTGTCAGAGAGCACATTGTTCCCTTTTTGCTATCGCTGCTTGTGGTTACATTTGTCCTGCTGATCGACCGGGTGATCGACATGCTTGACCTGATCATTGAGAAACGTCTGGATGTGGGAACAATATTCCAGCTTTTTGGGTATTCCCTGCCCTATATGCTCGCGCTGTCAATTCCCATGGCGGTTTTGGTGGCAACCATCCTGGCCTTTGGCCGTATGGCGGTGGACCGCGAAACCATAGCAATGAAATCCAGCGGGATCAACATTTACCGTCTGCTCCTGCCCCTTTTCCTCGTGGCGCTCATTCTGACGGGGTTAATGGTCTATTTCAACCACTATTTTCTGCCCAATACAAACCACAAACTCAAAAATCTTTCCGCCAAGATCGCGTATTACCGGCCCATGACCATCATCAAACCGAACGAGTTTACCACTTTGATGGATTATACTGTATATGTTAAGGAAAACAATGACAACGAACTGCGTGACGTGCTGATCTATGACCGTTCCCAAACCAGACTGCCGCGCACCATTCTCGCGGAAAGCGGTGAAGTGGTTCAGATGGACAGGGGCAACAGTCTGCAGATCATCCTGCATAATGGCGAGATGCACGAACGTAATGAAACTGAGCCGGGCAAATATCAGATCCGGAAGTTTGAAGATTTCACAGTCAATATCCGTAATCTGGCCATAAATGTTGATTTTGGCGAAAGCGCGTATCGTTCGGATCGGGAAATGACTTATGACCAGCTTGTGGAAACAATAAAGGAAAAAAAGCTTGAATTGCAGCAAAAACAGACTGAAGTGAACAATTTACAAAACCGCGTGGAAACCCTGGCTGGAAAAGAGCAGACATATGAGAGCAGTGTGGAAACCCGTCGCCTGGGCGTCATGCGGAAGATGGCTGCAGACCAGAGAACGGAGATATATGAGAATCTCCGTTCCCTCCAGGTCGAATATCATAAGAAATTCGCCCTTTCATTCGCCATCGTAATTTTTGTCATGATCGGAGTTCCCCTTGGTTTGATGACCCGGACCAGTGGCATCGGGATGGCCTTTTCGGTATCTTCGATCATTTTCCTCATCTATTATGTGGCCCTCACGGGAGGCGAGCATCTCGCGGACAGCGGTATCGTCAATCCCTTCCTTTCCATGTGGATCACAAACATGGTCTTCTTTGTCATCGGCATCGTTCTCATCATGGCCTCCATGCGTGAAAAACAGCTGATAAACCTGAACCTGCTGAGCTGGAAGCTGACCCATATGAAATCCAAGAAAGAAGAAGCCCCGGATGAGATCATCCACTGAGGAAAGAAATGCGTATTCTTGACAAATATATTCTCCGGGAGTTTCTGAAGACCTATCTGATCATCTTCATCTCTTTCGCGGTGGTCTTCATTGTCATAGATGTGATCGACAACCTGCCCCGCCTTATGCGAAACGGGGCCACTGCCGAACTTGCCACAATATATTATCTGCTCAGGCTGCCTTATCTGATCGTCCTCACTTCCCCGGTCACAGTTCTGATAACAGGGCTTTTTATGATGAATTCGCTTTCCAAACACAACGAAAGTGTTGCCATCCGTGCTGCCGGGGTGAGCATCAAGCGCGCCATGCTGCCGCTGTTTTTGATCGGTCTGCTGATCAGCATTACCATAGCGTTTTTCGGCGAATACGTTCTTCCCTGGGCCGAGTCAACCCGGAGTTATGTTTACAACGTGAAGATCAAGGGTGAGCAGGAACAGGACAACCTTCTCAAATCCCGGATCCATTATCAGGGAAATGAGAATGATTTTTACTATTTTGGCTTTTTCGACGGCTATCAAAACACGCTGCGGGTGATCGATCTGACGCGGATCGATGCTGAAGAAGGCGAAGTCGCGGAACATATCACTGCCTCAGCGGCCGTCTGGAAAGAAGATAAATGGGTTTTGCAGGATTGTGAGATCCGGCGTTTTGATCAGGGCAGGCAAATTGATTACCAATACTATTCCAACACGGATCTTCCCTTGCTGGACGTCAGGCCCCGGGATTTTATCCGAATTACGAAAAAAACGCTTTCATTGAATTTCTTCGAATTGAAAGAATATATAGCCCGTCTCCAGAGGATGGGGGAAAAAGCCAACAGGGAGATCGTGGACCTGCATATGAAGCTGGCCTTTCCTCTGACCAACCTGATCGTGATCTTCTTCTTTATTCCCGTTGCCACCACAAATATCCGCTCCAAGAGCCGCGGCCTGATCTTCCTGCTTGGCCTCCTGGTTTGTTTTGTCTATCTGATCGTGGTCCGCGTGATCCAAAGCCTTGGCTATAATGGCGTTATTCCGCCGGTATTGGCAGCCTGGTTGCCCAACATCTTCTTTACTTTTCTTGGTTTGATTTTCCTGAGAAAAGCGGAAATCTAAAAAAAACCTTGAATAAAAAGCGCCTTTCAAAAAAATGTCTTTTCAAATTTAATGTTACCCACGACGGGAGGAAATAAATGCTTGATAAGCTAAGAAAGAAACAGAAAATAATTGTCTATATAGTTGCCATTGCTTTTATACTTGGTATTGGCGCTGGAGGTATATTTGGCGGCAGCCAGATACTGGGATTTTTTGGCGGCGATTATCTGGGAAAAGTAAATGGAACCAAGATCTCGCCCCAAATGTACAATCAAAAGATCCAGGAAATTGAGCAACGCTACCGCGAACAGGGGCAAAATATCGACGAGAGAATGAGAGGAAGTATCCAGCACACTGCCTGGGAAGAGCTCGTTAACGAAATCCTCTGGGAACAGCAGGTTAAGAAGCACAAGATCAAAGTAACTGACGCGGAGATCAAAAATGCGATGGAAAACGACATTCCCCAGGATCTGCTCCAAAACGAGAACCTGCAAACGAACGGTGTTTTTGACAAACAGAAATACTTTGACGCACTGAACAACATCCCCCAATTCAAGTATCAGATGTTTGAATACATGCAGGCATACCTGCCCCGAAAGAAACTGCAGGAAAAGGTTAAAAGCGAATCCGGGATCACCCTGGACAGCCTCAGGGCTGAATATATCAAGGATAACAACAGCGTCACGGGAAAGGCCATCTGGTTTGATTACAAGGTTTCAGAACCCGTTGAGGTAACCGATGAAGAGATCAAACAATATTATGAACAAAACAAGGAAGAAGAATTTAAAAAAGGCCCTGCCACCCGCTTGAAATACATAACGTTTGACATTGAACCCTCCGAACAGGATTACGCTGACGTAAAACTTGAAATTGACGACGTGTATCTCCGTCTGACCAGGGACGAAGAAGATTTCGCGCTTATGGCCCTGGATTTCTCAGAGGATCCCGGCTCAGCCGAACAGGGCGGATCGTTGGGCACCTTCGGCAAAGGGCGCATGGTTCCTGAATTTGATGATGTTGCCTTCAACCTGGAAGCCGGTGAAATTTCCGAACCCTTCAAAACCCAGTTTGGCTGGCACATAGTCAAGTGCGATTCAATAATTTCCGATGCCCCCGGCCAAGAAGAGATAGCGGCGAGCCACATCCTCTTTACAGTAAAGACTTCCGAACGGACCGTGAACAATCTCTGGGAGAAAGCTGAGGAAGCTGCAGACCTGATCAAGAAACGCGGAATCGACGAAGCCGCCAAACAACTTGAAAAGGAAGTTACAACAAGCCCCTGGCTTCCCCATGATAGCGAAACAATGGAGGGTATCGGTCAGCATGCCGGATTGTATGAATTTATGAAAGAAGAGAAAGCCGGCAAGGTCTCCGACGTTTTCAAGATCAACCGTAACAACATGGAACAGCTTATCGTTGCCCAGGTTCTGGATAACGAGGAAACCTACTATGAGGATTTCGAGAAGAAGAAGCTGGAGATTAAATATGACCTTGAGAAAAAGAAAAAGATAGCCAATGTGAAAGCCGAAGCTGAAGCCTTTATAAAAAGCGTTCCGCCTGAAAGGTATTTACAGGCAGCAGAAGACGCCGGATGGAAGATAATCGATCTCAACGGTCACAAGAAAAATTCCTACATCCCGACCGTAAACGCCACACTCGAAGATTTCAGCGAAGCAGCCCTTGCACTGGAAACGGGTGAGTATTCATCGCTTGTCAATACAAAGGAAGGCCCCTTCATCATCTACGCTGAAAAACGCAACAAACCGGATCTGGAAGAGTTTAACAAGGATGAGGCAACACAGGAAGAACTGCGCGAACGGCTGGAAAACGCGGCCTTCAACCGCTGGTTCGAGCAATTGCGCGATAATGCCAAGATAGTGGACAACAGGTATAAATACGGCTACTAAAAGACAATGAGCAGATTAGTTGCCAGCGTTAGCGGGGTCCGGGGTGTCTTTGCGGACAGCCTGGATCCCGCTGTCGCATTGCGTTACGCCGCAAACTTCGGCAGATTCATTGGCAAACACACCCTTAATCCGCAATCCGCGGGACGTCCTAAAATCGTTGTGGGCAGGGATTCGCGGACCACAGGACCTACCGTTCAAAACGCTGTGGTATCCGGCCTGCTTGGAGTTGGCTGCGACGTCGTGGAAATTGGGGTCGTGCCCACTCCCACAGTCCTTCTCAACGTACAAAAACACCACGCCCAGGGCGGTATGGCAATTACGGCCTCCCACAATCCACCCCAGTGGAACGCGCTGAAATTTGCCGATGGGGACGGTATGTTCCTGGACTCCGCAAAGTCTGCGCGATTCCTGGCCCAGTCTCAGGAAGAGGTTATATGGCAGGATTGGCAGGAAGTGGGAAAACTCACCAAAGATAGTGATGCCGTCTTGTTCCATATCAATAAAATCCTGCAGATCCCCTGGCTTGACACAAATGCCATCCGCTCCAGGAAGTTCAAGGTCGTCATCGATTCTGTCAACGGCGCTGGCGGACTTGCTTCACCCCTTCTCCTCAAAGAACTGGGCTGTGATGTCATAGAGATAAATTCAGAACCGACAGGATTCTTCGCCCACCCCGCAGAGCCCCTGAACAAAAATTTAAAGCAACTCGAGGAAGCGGTCAAACTCCATCATGCCGATCTGGGTTTTGCCACCGATCCGGATGTGGACAGGCTCTCCATAGTTGATGAAAAAGGAAAATGCATCGGGGAGGAGTATTCCGTGGCGCTGGCCGAACTTTTCCTTCTGCCCAAAAATCCCGGCGACATAGTGGTCAATCTCTCCAGTTCAATGCTTTCAGACCACATAGCAGCTCGTTTCGGAGTGAAAGTCCATCGCACGAAAGTCGGTGAGATCAATGTGGGTAAACTGATGCAGGAGATCAAATCCCCCGTTGGCGGCGAGGGCAATGGAGGGATCATCTGCCCCGACGTTAATTACACCCGTGATGCCATGGCCGGAATGGCTTTGATCTTGGGCCTGCTTGTCGAGAGTGGGAAGACCGTTTCACAGATCGTTCAGGATCTGCCCCGCTTCCATATTTCCAAGGCCAAGATGGAAATCCCAGCTACAAGCATGGATGCAGTATTATCCAAGATGCCAGAACTCCTGCCAGGTTATGAATTTGACACCCTGGACGGAATCAAGGCCATCGCCGAAGACCATTGGATCCACATCCGTAAAAGTGGCACAGAGCCCATTATCAGGATATACGCGGAAAGCCCATCCCAGGAATTTTCGGATAAACTCTGCAGTGACACGATCGCCACATTGCAAAGATTTTTGCCTAACCTCAATTAAGGTTTCTCACACAACCTATCCCTGATTTCCGGGTTCTTTCTGATCTTCAGAATTTTGATTTTGCTGGCCTACCATCCCTTTGTTGCCCTTGGATGAACAACAGGTTTATAGTATGGTTTTTATAGGCTATCTTTCAAATTTGGTGAATACGTACGGTTTTTATCTGGCAAAATCTCGCTTGGATTGGAAACGCCCACAACACATCCACCACCGCCTGAGTTCCCGCTGGTTCAGCGTTTACTGAGCGCGTGGTCAGGCAGTGGCCAGGCAGTCAGGGATAAGGGCGACTTTGGGTATGTTTACTGAAATCGACTTGAAAAAGAGTCCTTTCTAAGCCACAGAAGTTTGCTAATTTTATTAACGTAATGCAAGTTGGAGATTTTTCATCGTGCTTCACAATGAAAGAATTCCCCAGGTATCCATCATTTGGGCCCATATTTTTTCATTGACAGCAATCGCTGCTGCCATTGAAAGGAAAATACATTTCCCCAAGGATCATTGTTAGAGTGTAAGATTTGGTATGAAAGAAGATAAAAAGAAGAAGATACGTCTGGCAGTTCAGATAGCGAGTTTCGCCTTTGCCTTGTTCTGGCTTGTCCTTATTATTGCCGGCAGCAATTATGTTATTCATCAGATCTGCCCCTACGCGGTCGTCTGTTTTGGAATAAACGGTGCAACCTTGCTCAATATTGGCGGTCTGGTCATGGCAGGCGCCATCATTTTCAGCCTGGCTGTGTTGGTGTACACGATGTTCTACGGCAGGCGTTTCTGCGCCTGGCTTTGTCCCCTCGGCAGCCTGCAGGAGTGGATATATTCGATCCGAAGCAAAAAATACAGGATGAAACACAGAGCCCCATATTACGTGGATCGCAGGCTCGCCTGGATCAAATATGCCATTCTGGCCGTCACCTCCGTGTTGTCGGTCCTGGGCTTGGGATACCTGTTTATCCGCCTCTGCCCCTTTTATTCACTGGCCATGCTGCCGAGGCTTGCTATACCAGGATTGGTCATCATAGCGCTGATCATTGTGAAATCCTTTTTTGGGGAGCGCGAATGGTGCAGGTTCCTCTGCCCCTACGCGGCTCTCATGAACGTTTTCCAATATCTGGGCGAGCTGGTGGGGATCCGCCGCAAAAAGATCCGGCGCAACCTTGAGCGCTGCACGGATTGCGGCCTGTGTTCACTGAACTGCCCAATGAACATAAATATCTGCGAAAGCGAGTATGTGCATAGCCCAAATTGCATCCACTGCGGAATATGCACGCAAAAATGCCCCAAACCGGGTACCTGCACGGAGGAGTGCGAATGCGAAAAATAGGTGTGATAATCGTGACCGTTTTGCTGCTGGCGATCATATGCCTGCAAGTGCTGGCAGCACTGAACATATTCCCGCATCGTGAGCTTGTCAAGGTCTGCCCCGTGGACGCCATATCAATGAAAAAGGGCAAGGCTTTCATCGATCCCAAAAAATGCATCGGATGCGACCGTTGCGTCCTTGGCGTGAGAACTCCGTATGAATGTGAAGAAGAGGAAATGCCCACCGCGGTATCCGAAGGATCCGGAGGTGGACCTTTGGAAGAAACCCTGGAAAATCCAACACAGCGTCAGGGATTTGACACAACGATAGTGGGGGAAGCTCCATCTGATATGGGCGGGGAATCTTCAAAGCCAAAGATCGCTAACCAGCCTGCAGAAGTTGACAGCACCGGAGAAATCACTGGATCCGAAACGGAAATGAATGAGGTTACGGAGGCAAAATTCACGGTCGACCCAGATAAGTGCATCGGATGCCGTCTCTGTGTCCGCAATTGTCCCGATAATGCCATCAGCATGGTTGGGCGCAAGGCTGTCATAGATCCTGAAAAGTGTACCGATTGCGGCATCTGCAGGGACGGGGACGGCGAGTATTTCTTTGGCTGCCCCACTTCCGCCATATCAGGGCCTTGATCCACCTTCATACGGGTATTCACCGCAGCAATAAAATATAAATAGCGGTTGACCAAAACCGCCTTAGTTATAAAATGTGAAAAAATCAAATAATACATGGAGGAAACCATGAGAAAGTGCGTTGTGGTAAGCGCTAAACGTACAGCCATCGGAAATTTCGGGGGCGTTTTCAAAGATGTCTCAGCTGTGCAATTGGGAGTTGAGGTCCTCAAAGCAATTTTGAAGGAAACCGGCCTGAAAGGTGAACAGGTCGATGAAGTGATCATGGGCAACGTTTGCGGTGCCGGCCATGGCCAGAACGTGGCGCGTCAGATATCCATCTACGGAGGGATTCCTGAACACATCCCCGCCTACACTGTAAACAAAGTCTGCGGCTCTGGAATGAAAGCGGTGAGTCTGGCAAAGCTGATGATCTCTCATGGAGAGGCAGATATCATATTGGCCGGCGGAACCGAAAATATGAGCCAGATCCCTTATGTATCCATGGATACCCGCTGGGGCGGCAGAATGGGCAACAAACAACTTATGGATCTGATGATCCGCGACGGCCTGAGTGATATATTCAACGACTACCACATGGGCATCACCGCGGAAAACCTGGCGGAAAAATACCAGATCAGCCGTGAAGAACAGGATCGTTTTGCCACATCCAGCCAGAACAAAACCGAACAGGCGATCAGCAGCGGACGCTTCAAGGATGAGATAGTCCCCATCTCAATCCCGCAACGCAAAGGTGATCCTCTGGTCGTGGATACCGACGAAATGCCGCGCGAGGGTGTAACCGTGGAAAGCCTGGCCAAGGTGCGCCCTGCCTTCAAGAAAGACGGGACCGTTACAGCCGGCAATGCCTCGGGGATCAACGACGGCGCTGCCATCCTCCTTTTGATGAGCGAAGAAAAGGCAAAGGAATTGGGTATGCCCATCCTGGCAACTTTCGTGGAAAGCGCTTCCGGCGCGGTCGATCCCGCGATCATGGGCTTCGGTCCGGTCCCGGCGGTCAAAAAACTGTTTCAAAAATCCGGGTGGAGCATGGCTGACATCGAATTGGCCGAGCTGAATGAAGCCTTCGCCGCTCAATCCATAGCTGTTCTTAAAGGTTTTGAGCAGGAGGGAATCGGAAAACTTGATCCTTCCATCATCAACGTCAATGGAGGTGCCATAGCTTTGGGCCATCCCATCGGTGCCAGTGGCGCGCGCATCATCGTCACCCTGTTGCACGAAATGCTCAAGCGCAAGGTGAAGAAAGGCCTGGCCGGACTTTGCATTGGGGGCGGAATGGGAATCGCCTCCCTATGGGAAATGAAGGGGGAATGAAAATGGCTGACAAACTGAAACTTGAAAACAGCATGGCCTTGTTCGAGGAGGCGCAAACCCTCGTACCGGGAGGCGTGGCAGGTATCCGCCGGCCTTATAACTTTGTCCAGGGAGAATATCCCATCTTCTTTGACAAGGGCAAGGGCGGACACATGATCGATGTGGACGGAAACGAATATATAGATTTCCTCTGTGCCTATGGTCCGATAATCATTGGCCACCGCGAAGAGGAGATCGATAATGCCGTCATTGAGCAAATACGCGGGAAAGGTGTCTGCTTTTCCCTCACCCAGGCACTGCAAAACGAGCTGGTTAAAAAACTCCGTGAAATCATTCCCTGTTGCGAAATGGCCTCTATTGTGAAAACAGGAAGCGATGCCACGACGATCGCCATAAGGGTTGCCCGGGCTTACACTGGAAAACTCAAAGTGGCCCGCTGCGGTTATCACGGCTGGCATGATTGGTGCGTGGAGGTTAAGGGCGGAATTCCGGAAAAATTCTATGAGGATGTGATCGAATTCGGCTACAACGACCTTGACGAGCTTGAAGATATCTTGAAAAAGAACGCCAATGACATGGCGGCAATCATCGTCACCCCCGTCGGTCATCCCCTGGCCAAGGAAGTGGAAATGCCCAAGCCAGGGTACCTGGAGGGAGTGCGCAAACTCGCCGACAAATATGGCTGCGTTTTGATCTTTGACGAGATCCGCAGCGGTTTCCGCTGCCACATTGGCGGAGCGCAGGCACTCTTCGGCGTCACGCCTGATCTGGCAACCTTCGGGAAAGCCATGGCAAACGGATATGCCATCGCCGCGCTTGTGGGAAAACGGGAATTCATGAGTGTCCTGGTGGACACAGTGTTTCTTTCCTCCACCTTCTTCCCGAATAGTGATGCCCAGATAGCCGCCCTGAAAACGATTGAGATCCTGCAAAGGGACAATATACTGGAAGCCATAGCTGCCAGGGGCGAGAATTTTGCCCGGCGGGTGGAAACGGTTTTGGAGGATTCAGGCCTGCCGGTAAGATTCTCTGGATCACCCTGGATGCCTTTCATAACATTCCCCAAGGATGAGCAGGGTCTTTACAAACAGCTCCGGAAAGAATTTTACACCCAGCTCATCCGGCGCGGAGTATTTTTACAGCCTTACCACCATGGCTACATCTGTTACCGGCACACAGAAAAAGATCTCGATATAACTGTCCAGGCGATCAAGGAATCCCTTGATGAGCTGAAAAGCCTGGCCTAACAAACATATACTGACAATTCCCTCTCCTGTTGGCTCTCAGCCGGAGAAGGGAGTTACTGAGGAAACATGGCAAAGTACATTTTTGTAATGGGAGGCGTTCTTTCATCCCTGGGCAAGGGGATCGCCACCGCTTCCATCGGTTTGCTGCTCAAATCAATGGGTTACCGCGTTACCACCCAGAAATTCGATCCATATTTAAACGTTGATCCCGGTACCATGAGCCCCTTCCAGCACGGCGAGGTTTTCGTGACTGACGACGGTGCTGAGACGGACCTTGACCTCGGGCACTACGAACGTTTCGTGGACGAAGCTTTGACCAGGGCTTCCAGCTGCTCCGCGGGGCAGATCTACGAACAGGTTCTCCAGAACGAAAGGAAGGGTGTTTACCTGGGCAAGACGGTGCAGGTCATTCCGCACGTCACGGACGAGATCAAAAGCCACATCCGTAAACTGGACAAAGATTATGATATCATCATTACTGAGATCGGCGGGACCATAGGCGACATCGAAAGCCTGCCGTTTCTGGAGGCCGTCCGCCAGTTACGCCTGGACCTGGGATATCAGAACACCCTCTACATCATGCTCAGTTACATCCCCTATATCCGTGCCGCGGGGGAACTGAAAACCAAACCGACCCAACACAGCGCTTACAAGCTGCGTGAGATCGGGATCCAGCCGGAGATTCTGCTTTGCCGCTCCGAAAAACCTTTTGAAGATGAGATCTATGCCAAGATAGCCCTGTTCACGAATGTGCCCCGCGATCATGTGATCAACGCCATCGACGTTAAAAATGTCTATGAGATCCCGATAAACTTCAAAAAAGCAAATCTGCACAAAATTATCTGCAGACACTTCGGCTTGGAGTGCAAACCCCTCCGGATGCGCGCCTGGAATGAATTCCTGGCAAACAGCAGGGAAAGCAGGGGAACAGTGACCATCGCCGTTTGTGGCAAATATGTCAGACACCAGGACGCCTATAAGAGCATTGAGGAAGCGCTTTCCCACGCGGCGGCATACCACAAGATCAAGGCTCAGGTCAAATGGGTAGATTCAGAACGGAATTTCAAACCGACAGATTTGGCCAGATCGCTCAAGGGCGCGGACGGCATATTGATCCCCGGAGGGTTTGGCATCAGGGGGATCGAAGGAAAGATCGCGATCGCCCATTACGCCAGGACACATAACATACCTTTTCTGGGGATCTGCCTGGGTATGCAGGTGGCAGTGATCGAATTCGCCCGGCACGTTAGTAAACTAAAGAACGCCAACAGCTCAGAATTTGAGCCTGACAACCAGCATCCGGTGATCCATCTCATGGAAGAGCAGCAATATAAAAAGTTGGTCGGCGGCACAATGCGCCTGGGAGCCTATCCCTGCAAACTTGTCCGGGGTACCCTTGCCCGCAAAGCCTACGGGAAAGCCGTGATCAGTGAAAGGCATCGCCACCGTTACGAATTCAACAATGACTACCGTGAAGAACTCACGGCCAGAGGTTTGGTCCTGAGTGGTTTTTCATTGGACAACTTATTGGTCGAGATTGTGGAATTGCCCCAAAACTCATTTTACATCGGTGTGCAGTTCCATCCTGAGTTTAAATCCCGCCCAAACAAGCCGCATCCCTTATTCCGGGAATTTCTGAAAGCGGCTGTGGAAAATCAATCATAAAGGCAAAATAACAAAACCTTATCCGGTAATTACTGTCTAAAATTTTCAACAGATATTTTGTTTTTGCATGATAATTTCCTTGACTGCCTATACCCTCTGAGTAAAAAGAATTAGCTGTTAGTCTGATTTCTGTCAAACAAAAAACTAATTACACAAAACTTGTGAGAGGAGTATCGTGTTCGCAGTCAAGTTCAGAGAGATTCCCAGGGCATTCAAGGTCATTTCGCTTGCAGTATTGCTCCTTTTTGCTTTTGCAGCCTGTGAGCAGGAACGGCCCGGAATTCAAAGCCCAAATTATTTCGCGAGCGATATCCCCGAAGAACTGTTTCCCATCCGATACCGCATCAAATGGCAGCATCAAGCCCAATTTGCCGGTTCATACATGGCTTACGAGAAAGGTTTTTATCTGAAACTCGGACTTGAAGTTGAGATTTTGCCCGGCGGAGTGAGCCATCCGCCCTACAAATCATTGATCAACAAAGAATCGGAAATATCCAACATCAATCTATTCAGTGCCATAGAAACCTATCACAAAGGGCCGCCATTGGTTAACCTTGCTCAGATATCACAAAGCAATTCCACCCTTCTGGTGGGTAAAAAGACATCCGGTATCAAAACCCTAAATGATCTTCAGGGCAAGAGAATCGGAGTGTGGCGTGATGAACAGGGAGATTACATCCGCCTTTTCTTCGAATATCTTGGCCTGGACGTTCAGATCGTTCCCATGGATTGGACTGTCAACCTCCTGCTCAATGACGCTGTGGACGTCATGAATGCCATGACCTACAATGAATACCACCGCCTTTTAATGGCAGGCCTGGATGAAGATGAGCTGATCACCTTTGATCTGGCTGATTACGGTTTTAACTTGATCGATGACGGGCTCTATGCAACCCGGGATTTTTACGACAACCACACCCAGGAATGCATCGCTTTCGCCGAGGCAACTACGGAGGGATGGATTTATGCTCTCAACCACCGGGAGGAAACTCTGAACGTTATCCTCCGTTATCTTAGGCTGTACAATCTTCCTGCGAACCGCGCACATCAAGCCTGGATGCTCGATCATATGTACTGGCATATTTTTGATGAATCAGGCGCAATAGGATATCTCTCACCTAGCGATTTTAAAATGGCGCACGAGATCCTCGAGGAACATGGCTGGATACCCCAACCGGTCGATTATAAAACTTTCTATCCCCATGAGATCCGGAAAAAAAACTAACTCTCTGGCCTTCCAGATAAGTTCATTCATTTTCATCTTTCTGGTGATAATCTTTCTGGTCTCCACCACAGTGATGTTTTACCTCGCGTCAAAGGTATTGCTTGATATTAATGAGGAATGCATCGGCAACCTGGTGGGAGAAAAAGTACAGCAGATAGACGGTAAACTCTCCAAAATTGCCCTACAAGGAAAATCCTTCAAGAATATTGTTATGTACGATGTTTTGGATGAGAATGAACTCCAGTACCAGATCCTACACCTTCTTTACGACAATTCTGATCTAACTTCAATTTGCATCGCCTATGCGGACACTTCCCGCAACAGAACCCTGAGCTATAGATTGATGGGGAATAAATTCATAACAACCGATATCAGCAAGACAGATTATAGATTCCAGAATTGGTATCAGATCCCATATCTTACCAGAAAAAGTTATTGGTCCGATCCCTGGTTTGATTCCTGGGGCACAAAACAACTTGTCTGTTCGTATTCGATGAATCTGGTGATGAACGGAGAACTGGCTGGCGTAATCAGGCTGGACGTGCCTTTCCACAACCTGCAGAGAATCATACAACCCATCAAGATCGGGAAAACCGGATACGCTTTCATGATCTCCGGCAATGGCACTTTCATAGCCCATCCCTCTGATTCCCTGGGCATGAATTACAGCATTTTTGATCTGGCTGAAATTTATGGCAGTCAGGAGCTGAGAAAAATAGGAAAAAGGATGCTGGATGATGAAACCGATTTTGTCAAACTAAAATCAACGCCAACCTCAGGAAATGCCTGGATGTATTATCAACCTTTGCCTTCCAATAACTGGATCCTGGCAGTCCAGGTGCCGGAGTCTGAGGTTATGGCAGATCTGAACATGCTCATGCTGATTTATTTGATCATGTCCGTTATCAGCTATGTGATCATTGCCACGGTAATTTACGTGAGGACCAATTCCATAAACGAACCCCTCACAGAATTGGTGAACTCGCTCAAATCCGTGGGTCAGGGAGATCTGGACATCAAATTGCAAACCACAACCAATACGTATGAAATTGAAGTTCTGGCAGACGCTTACGAACAGATGAAGGAATCCCTGAAAACATACATAGCGAATCTAAAAGAAGTGACTGAAGACAGGAACCGCATCCTGGACGAAGTGCACTTTGCCTCTGTGATCCAGAGGAACCTGATCCCCAAAAACGACAATCCCCTGCTCAAGCCCGACAACATTGAACTATATGGGATCCTGGAACCGGCGGGGCAGATCGGTGGCGACCTCTACGATTTCTTCATGCTGGATCCCGAACATTTTTGTTTTGTGATCGCGGACGTGGTTGGTAAAGGGATCGGCGCTGCGATGTCCATGACTATGGTTACAACCCTGTTGCGCACCACAGCCAGCCAGCATAAGGGAACAGACAATATCCTCAGGGAAATAAACAGCTTCCTGGTGTCAAACAACCTGGAATCAAACTTTGTCACCATGATCCTGGGCATAATTGATCTCAGGACAGGCAAAATGGTGTTTTCCAATGCGGGTCATGTGCCTCTCTACGTTCTTACCGCGGAACATAAACTGGTCAAGTTTGCCAACACGCACGCCACCGCCCTGGGCTTCTTTGAAGAATTGACGGTTGATTCTGAGAGCATACAACTCAATCCCGGAGACGAGGTCATCCTGATCACGGACGGCATCACGGAAACAATAAGTCCAGACGAAAGCCTGTTCGGGACGGCCGGGCTGGAACTCATCCTGAACCATCTCACTGAGGTCACACCAGAAAAAACCGCCAGGGCGATCCTGAACGGAGTGGAAGAATTCTCAGGCCCACATGATATCCGCGATGACGTGACCATCTTGGTCTTCAGGTTTTTAGATACCCTTTCCAGCCAATAAAAGCCAGTTCTGTTCCTCCACCTTTTTCCGTCTTTTCCCGCGCCCCCATTTTAGCTCTCATCTGCCGAAGACCAGCAGGAATCCTACAGCCGAAATCGCCTCGTGGATAGCCGGTCCTCTCCCGCAAAACCCCTCTTTGAAAAAACGTTCCCTCATATATATAGGGATGAGAATTTGGCATTTTGGGAAAAAATCTTTCAGCCGTAACTTCCGGAGATTTCTATTTGCATACGGGCCAAGAACTTGGAGGAGCAAAAAACATTTTTTGCTCAAATCCCCCATTTTCTCATCCATATATAAGTGAGAGGCACCTCCCAAAAAATACAATACAATGCTAAATCACTTTGCCCCGTGGGCATTAACCACCGGGGATACCCGTCGTTCTTCGGGGACCGACACCCGGGGTGACAAAGGGTGGAGAGATGTAACGATGAGTTAAGATGTTATGATTGATTCTCTGCGCATATAGTGTTATCTGCATATAAAGGCCTATAGAGTTGGATCCATATGCCATCTGTATTCAAAACACTAATAAATCAGCCAGAAAAGATCATTTAAATAGTCAACCTATTTCAGGACTTGACAGAAATGATCGACAGGCTCAATCTAGTTTAACAAAACGCTTTATGCTGCTACCCAAGGAGTTATGCATTTGAAGGAAATAGACCCCGGCCGGCAATGATGAAACATCCAGCCTGATCCGGGAAACATCGTTTTCCGTAACCAACCGGAAATCCGTTTTCTGGCCTCGGGCATTGTATATCGCAAGGTCTAAATCTTCACCGGTTCTGTGGTTGGCCTCCAGATAAATTTCATCATGCACTGGATTGGGATACATAGAGATAAATATATCTTCTGTAAGTTCTTCATTAACCGGAGTCTGGTTAATTATTGTTTCATTGATAAATATATCCCCATGGGAGAAACTGAACACACCCTCGTTCCAATCTGAGGCTGGACAGGGAATCAGATCCGTAGTGAAAGTAACGGTCTGCGCAAAATCGAGCTCCTGGGGCGGAGAAAGAGGATGCATGGGGAGCGCTTCGTTCGAATCGAGGGTGAAGGAGCAGAGCCTGGGGAAATTGGCATCCGCATCAGCGTAATCAATGGAAAATATCAAGTGATGCTGATCCCCGACAAAAACATCCTGAACCTGGGGATTACTCAGGAGGGGCGCGTGCTGGTTATCCACGGGTATGCTTTGCGCCTTGAAGAGAATCTGGCAGCCGTTGGTCATATCCGCTTCCTGGTTTCCAGCGGTGAGAGTGATCCTCGATGTCATTGCCAGAGCGTCTATCAAGGGATAATCTGGATCGAACCAGCTGCTGAAATCGGGATCCGCGGTCAAGGCGTCAATATCGCAGGAAAGGTATAAAAGCCCGGCCTGGGTATCCACGGAGTGCGTGATATCCGCGATTCGGATGAGGTCTGTGATTTCCGTTCCGGTGATCTTGTAAAGCCCTGGGCTGATGAGTGTGCCCATATCCACGGTATACATCAATCCATAGACGATCGGGTCCGAGTTGGGATCCGCAAATGGATCCACCAAAACGATCATATAGGTGAAAAATTCCATGTCCGTGTTAACGGGGTATTCGCCGGTGCCGTTGGAGAGCTGGAAATGGAATTTGCCCGAGGTAAAACTCGCCTTATAGGAAAGGATATCCAGATTATCGGTGAACTGGTTATCCCCCGCTGGGTCATTCTCCGCGAGAGCGTATAGGCTTGATGGCGGATCAGTTGCCGCGTCCCAGTATATGGGGTTCAGCCTCGATTGGGGGTCGGACTTGAAACCGGCATAGGGATGATCAGGCAAAACAAGGTTCGCAGAGTTCCAACCGTCCCCGAAATCACTGTTATCCATCGCCACGGAATATATCTGGGAATCAGCATGGTAAAGCAGGTGATCCACACTGTCCGACCAGGTCAGCAGGGAGATATTCCCACCCTGGTATAACCCGCTGCCATAGATCTTTTCCAGAGGCTGAAGCGCTATGAGAGCCGGACCGATAGATAACAAAACACACAGAATAATGAGTTTACGCATAATTCATCCCTAAAACTTTGTCCCCAGCATGAGGCTGTAGGTTTGGTTGCGGAGTTGGGCCGGCTCAAAGAACTGGTAAGTGGGCAGGGCAAGGTAATCCCAGCCCAGCGTGAACCGGAATTCGACGGACAGCGGTATTCTGGAATGGAGTTTGAACTCGCTGCCATAAATGAAAGAATAATCGAACATATTGACTTCTTCAAGGCGCGATTCCTCGAATATCGGGATCTCGCTATACAGGCTGTCCCCGGAGGGAAAATAGACCATTCCGTCAAGCTGGTGCCAGCCTTTGATCTTTAGACCCATGGCTGTCCCTGTTATGGCGTTAAAGCTCCAGGTACCTTTGTCCACAACCTTAACTTTAAGCAATATGGGAAGTTCCAGATAATCCAGATGATACTTTACGTTCATGACCGCGGGTTTGGAGAGTTCCTGGATCTCGCCGTCGATCTCCATCTTTTTTATGGTGATCTTCTCCCGCGAGCCCTTCATAGTGTAGAGCAATTCATAGCCCAGGGTAAAGTTCGGCAGTATCCCCAGATCAAGCCAGGCGCCGGCGGAAAGCCCCGGACGCATGCCTGTCTCGACCCCAAAATCATCCTCATCAACCTTTGTGCCATAGTGCTGGGCAAGGTTGAAGCCAAGTTTTGCGCCGTAACTGATCGTCGTATCGGCAGCAAGCATTGCAACAAAGGAAAAAATCACAAGCAGAAGGAAACCAATTTTCATATTATTCAGCCTTCATATTTTTTTCGATGGTGTTTTGCAAATGTTCGGCAAGTTGGTAATTATCTTCGTATTTCGGATCATCCGGAGCTATCGGAGCCAGGATGCGGATCCTGACCCTGGCAGCGTGGATATTTCCGTCTATTTCCAAGATGCGCCAGGAATCCTTGATCGCAAAGGGTACGATCGTCGCGTCCGCCATCTTGGCGAGTTTCAGGCTGCCAAGATGGAATTTCCTCAGAATATTCGGCTCGCTGCGTCCGCCTTCGGGAAATATCACCAGGGGATGTCCCTGGCGGATCAATTCCGCGCTGGATCTAAAGGTCTTCATCGCCTGGCGGGCATTTTCGCGGTCAATGAAGACGCAGGGTACCTGGCGCATCCATTGGCTGAGTATGGGAACGCGGAAAAGTTCCTGCTTGGCCACAAAACCGACAGGCCGGCCAATATAGCCCATAAAAGCCGGGATATCGAACAGGCTCTGATGATTGCCAATGAAGCAGAGCCGCGAATCTTCGGGTATCAGGTCCAGACCTTCCATGTGCACTTTCGTGCCCGTGGAGCGGATGGTTATCTTTGCCCAGGTTGATCCCACAAGGAACGCGATATATCGGTAACTGGCGGCAGAGAGGAAGGGTTTCAGGATCAAGACCAGGGGCAATAGGAGGAAAGTGACAAACATGAAGAGGGCGTAAAACACCTTCCAGAGAATGGTGATCACAGTTTTGAACATCGCTTTCAATACCATCCTTTAATCCTGATTGACCCACTCATCGTAAATGTCGTTGAGCGAAGTCACCCAGGCTTTTTTCCGACGCGCGTAACGGAGCGCGCTCCAAAAAACGCCGCCCCAGAAAGGAAAATCTATCGGGTCAAAACTAACATTGTGCCAGAGGAGTGAAAGATGCGATTGATATTTTTCGGCCAGGTCCATTAGCCTTCTGAGTTTTAGCCTGGCAGCCAATGGCGTGATGTTCATCGCTTTTTTGGAATACAGAGTGGTATCCATGACGATGAGGGGAATCTCCAAAACCCGGAAAGGGCGGTTCTCCTCTATGTTGAAGGGATAAAAGGGAAAGGAAATGCCCGCGCGGAAACCGATGTTTTCCCAATAGCCAAGCGTGGAATCATGTTTTATCCCCGCATCCTCGAGGATCTTAAAGGTCTTCTGGTAATCAAAGCTAAGGTAATGCGAACGGTATCCATTCACCTCGAAGCCCTTGCTTTTCAGATTCTCCAGTTCCCTGAGTAGAATAATTCCGTCATAGGCGGATTCAGGGCTTCCGTGCAGTCCCACTTCCTGTTTCCCCAATATCCGCGCCAATCTCAAGCTGATCTTGGGATCGTTGATGTAATTCTGGCGGGGGTCCTTGAAATCGTTCTTGCCGAAGAGAAACCAGGTGGCCCTCACGCCCATCTTCTCCTCCTTGTGCAGTATCCAGCGTGCCTGACGATGGGGATTGTGGACGAGGTTCTTGTGCAGGGTGTGGCCGATGATCTTGTAAGCAGCGTTGAAAGGCCTTCTGAAGAAAGTTTTCAGGTTGTACTTCAGGGCAGCGGTGCGCTGTTCCGAGCCCCAGTAGTTCCAGTAGTCGATATCGTGGGAAAGGGAAACTGTGAATCTGTATTCATCGTTCCAGGCGATCTTGCGTATGAACTGGGGCAGCGTAATGCTCATGGCGTAGACAAGCATCTGGCAATAGACGTCAACCACGGGTACTTCAATGAAGTCCCACCTGTATTGAAGGGATTGGCGAAAATCCACCCTGCCGCGTTTTTCCCCGTGGTGGCCGAGGATATATTCGTGCCAGCAGGTCAGGAAGTAAAATCCGCTTGCCACTATGTCCTTGCGGAAGATGACGCTTTTCTGCGTGAAGGAAAAGAGGGATCCCTGCAATGAGAAAAGAAAGGGTATAAATTCATTTTTGTATTTGCGGAAATTCACCCTGTTCAGGGGATATAACTCCCGCTTTTCAAAAAACGCCCCCGTATCGTTGTGATAATGGATCTTGATGGGATAATCCCTTGTCGTGTCCTCTTCCCCATAGTAGATATGGGCGCCCTCAACGTGCTTCTCGTAAAAGAACTGGGGGTGCAGGCGCAGGATCGAGCAATAGGTCCTCAGGACGAATTCCGCCTTGGGTATGTATTCCCGCGGCAGATTCAGCAGTATGACGACGTTGGGAAATTTATCCATTGAAGATCGAGGACCTTTTGAACCTTATCCATTACTGTCCGATTCTGTTTTTCGCTTATTGTGGGGAGGATCCAGCAAAACCATATCCAGAACTTCTTTCACTTCTTCCACATAATTGATTTCCATGTCTTTCAGGATGTCCTGGGGGAAATCGCTGAGGGTTTCTTCATTTTCCTTTGGTATTATCACCTTGTTGATGCCGGCTCTTTTGGCGGCAAGCAGTTTTTCCTTGAGGCCGCCTATGCCCAAAACCTTTCCCAAAAGGGTTACTTCACCGGTCATGGCGATGTCGTGCTTGACCTTCCTGCCCGTGAAAAGAGAGGCCAACGAGGTGGTCAAGGTTATGCCGGCCGATGGACCGTCCTTGGGTACAGCTCCGGAGGGAAAATGGATGTGAATATCGGCCTTCTCCAGTTTTTTGGGATCGATGCCGTACTTTTTATGATTGGTCTTCAAATGGCTGAGAGCGATGCGGGCGGATTCCTTCATTACCACGCCCAGAAGTCCGGTCAGGACTATGGCTCCCTTTCCGGGCATGATAGTGGTCTCGCAAAAAAGGATCTCGCCTCCGTAAGCGGTCCAGGCCAGACCTGTTGCCACTCCCACCTCAGGGTTGCGGTTGGCGATCTCCAGGGTGAATTTCCGCGGTCCGAGGAATCCAGCAATGTCTTTTGCCGTGATCGTTTGATCGATCTCCTTTCCACCCGCCACCTTCCTGGCGATTTTCCGGAAAATTGATCCGATCCTGCGCTGCAGGTTGCGCACACCAGCTTCACGCACGTAATGGCGTATCAATTCCTGCAATCCGGATTTGTAAAACCTGATCTGCAGATCCTTCAGGCCGTTGGCATCTTTTTCCTTGGGTATGAGATAATTCCTGGCGATCTCGATCTTGTCGTTCTCCAGATAGCTGGAAAACTCTATCACCTCCATCCTGTCACGCAGGGCGGGAGGTATGGTGTCCAGGGAGTTAGCGGTGGTAATGAACATCACTTCCGAAAGGTCGAAGGGCAGGTTTATATAATTGTCCACGAAGTTGTTGTTCTGCTCAGGATCAAGCGCTTCCAGCAAAGCGGAGGCGGGATCACCCCGGAAATCACGGCCGAGTTTATCGATCTCATCCAGCATGAAGACCGGGTTTGCAGTGCCTTTCCTCTTGATCTCCATGATGATCTTGCCGGGCATGGCGCCGATATATGTTCTGCGGTGTCCCCTGATCTCAGCCTCGTCATGGATTCCGCCCAGGGACATGCGGATGAACTTACGGTTCAGAGCCCGGGCCACAGATCTCCCGATAGAGGTCTTTCCAGTTCCGGGAGGTCCCACAAAACAGAGGATGGGGCCCTTGAGCTGACCCTTGAGTTTTTTGACCGCGATATATTCAAGCACCCTTTCCTTGGGTTTTTCCAGACCGTAGTGGTCCTTGGTGAGGATGTTGTTTATCCTGTCCAGGTTGAGCCTGTCTTTGCTATACGTGCGCCAGGGAAGGTTGACGATCCAATCCAGATAATTCCTGATAACGGCATACTCACTGGCGGCAGGCTGCATCGTGGAAAGGCGTTCCAATTCTTCAAGAGCAACCTCCTCCACATAATCCGGAAGTTTCTTCTCGGCGATGAGCTCTCTCCATTTGAGGATCTCTTTGCTTACCTCGTCACTTTCCCCAAGCTCCTTGCGGATGGCGTCCATTTGCTCGCGCAGGTAATAGCGCCTCTGGTCTTCACTCATCTCGAGCTGGATATTGCTGCGGATGTGGTTTTCCAGGCGCATCTGCCGGATCATTTCCGCGAGGCAGTTGTTGAGGTGTTTATAGCGCTTCTTGAGGTCCACCGTCTCCAGGATGATCTGGCGGTCGGTTATCTGCAGGTCCAGGTTCCCCGCGATGATATCCGCTACGCGTCCTGCCTGCTTGATGTTGTTCAGGCCGGAGATCATTTCGTTGTTGAGAATGGTGCTTTCGGAGGCGATCTTTTCCATCAGTTCAATGGCGATCGAACGCAGGGCATGGATTTCCGTATCCTCGACATGTTGCTCGGCGATCGTCTCCACGTCCACCATGATGAAGGGATCCCGCTGGACCGTCTTTTGCAGCCGGATGCGTGATGTTCCCTGCAAGAGAAGGCTTATCGAGCCGTCCTGGTTGCGCAGCATCCTCAAGATTGTTACGGATGTACCAATTTCATGGAGGCCAATATCGTTCGGTGCCTTTTTCTCCTTGTCCAAAAAGAAAGCCATGGTCTTGTCCTGGGACAAAGCGTGGTCTATCACCAGTTTTGATTCCTCATCCGTCACCACCAGTGGCATCAGCAGGTAAGGAAACATAACCACATTATTTATATGCAGTACGGGCAATGTCCTGGGAACCCGATTGCTTTGTTCTTGCATTATTGCGCTCCTGTATTCCTTGTAATTTCCATAATGATTATATCATAATGCCTTTTTCAATTTCTAAACATATAATAATCATGGAACAAGATCATCCAACCTTGAAAAGATAGAATCAGACCAAGATCAGGTAGAGGATCATATTCTCGATGCCGATGATGAAATTGATGGCCAGAAACGCGATCAACAAAGGTTTGAAAACATATTTTTTGAAGTACTTATAAATGAACTCCACGCTGAATTTTTCGTCAAATTCGTCGATGCGATGCTCGATGCGCCATTGCTCGATAAAATGAGGCACCGTCTTGCGCAATACTTTTGAAGCGATCCCTTTGGCAGCTGAGGCGATGATTTCATGGATCTTTGTTTTCAGGCCACCAGGCAGAATTGGCCAATCGTCGATGAATACAGTCTGGTCCCAAACCGCGCTTCTCACCTGCTCCTCCCATTTGTGCAGATAACCCATCTTCAGGTCTTCTCTGCCTGCCTGGTTCAGGTAATCCAGCAAAATATCACGCGCTTTGGTGAAAATCCAATCCCGCTTGCGGACCAAAAAGCCCGGCGTCAGGGGCACCTTCAAGCCCAGGAACCTGCGTTCTTTGGCGTTGAACAAAAACCATCTCAGGGCCAGAAGGAAAAGCATGCCCAGCGAGATGTTGTAGGCAATGAATATAAGTGATTTGAGAAATATCATGATAACTCCCGTTGTAAAGTTTTAAATTCCCTATAAAGATCAGATATCATTGAGTATGTGTCCCATCTTGTCTTTCTTTGTTTTGAGATATCTGCGGTTCGTTTCCCGGGCCGCAATCTCGATGGGAACGCGTTCCACGATCTCGAGGCCGTATCCCTGTAAGCCGACTATCTTCTTGGGATT
>CAYRVG010000029.1:0-28454 GCA_964427765.1 uncultured Candidatus Cloacimonadota bacterium | reverse complement strand
ATGGACCAGGAAATACTGAAGGCATTGGCGAAAGAGCTGGCCACGCGCGTGAACAACGCGGTGGACATCCCGCTGGTGAATGAGGAGGACGAACAGGCGCTGTTTGAGCTGATCATCCTCATCGTGATCGAGCTGATCTTCACCAAGCTGGGCTTCAAGTTCAGCATCGAGGAATGAGTAAAAAAACTCATTGAATGGCTCGGAGGGCATAGGGGGGAAAGAATACGGGAGGAAGGGAGGGTTCAGTTTTCAGTTAAGAGTTAAGAGTTGAGAGTTAAGAGTTATGAGTGAGGCGACTTTGAGTTGTCGATTTGATTCAAGTTAACACACAATATTGAACAACGCGCGCCCAAATCAGATTTGTCAAAAGAGGCAACATGCTTATTATGTATTGCAGAACCCAAAGGAGTTAAGATAAATGATCCTGGAATTGAATCACGATAATTTTGATGAATCCGTGTCCAGTGGAACGGTGCTTGTGGATTTTTGGGCACCCTGGTGCGGACCCTGCCATATGATAACGCCAACGATCGAGCAAATGGCTCGTGAAAATCCGAACGTAAAATTTGCCAAGCTGAATGTCGATGAATTCCCGGAAATTGCCTCCCGCCATGGCGTGATGAGCATTCCCACCCTGCTGTTCTTCGTGGATGGAGTTTTGAAGGATAACACGATCGGAGTGGTTCCCAAAGCAGTTATAGAGAGAAAACTGGAATCCCTGAAAAGCTGACCTTAGGTAAGGCAGGTGCGCAGAGTTGAAGCGCAATGATTTTGTAAACAAACTGGAATACTGGCTTTTCAGGGCAGCCATCTGGAAACTGCGGCTTCTCCCCTATTCCTGGAGCAGGAGCATCGTCATATCTCTTTTCCTCGTTATTGGCTATGGTCTGGGTATCAGGCGCAAAACAGCAGAACTTCATCTGATGAGGGTTTATCCGGATATGGGATCCTCAGAGCGAAAGAAATTGCTGCGCAGTATCTACCGTAATATGGGGCTCACCATAACCGAGATCTATCTTCTGAAAGAATCCAGGTTGATAGCCGAGACAACTATTAGCGGAAAAGCGCATGTGGAAAAAGCACTTTCCCTGGGCAGGGGGGCGATCCTTGCCACCGCCCATTTTGGAAACTGGGAGGCGGCACGCGTTATGCCGCTCTTTTGCATTCCTCTCTCAGTTGTGGTGAAAAAACAGCACAATCCGTACTTCGATGCTTTTAACAATTCCATCCGAACCCGCCAGGGTGTGGAAATAATCGATTTTAAAAGTGGTTTGCGCGACATTCTGAAGCATCTGGCCAACAACGAAATGGTGGCCATACTGGCGGACCAGAATGCAGGAAGGTCCGGGCTTGTTCTTGATTTCCTGGGCCACTCCGCCTCTCATTACAAAGGTGTGGCAAAGATATCCCTGCGCTACAAGATCCCCATTGTTCCCGGCTTTGCCCTGCGCACCAAACAGGGTAATATAGAATTCAGTTTTGAGCCCATGATCTATCATCCCGAACTTGATGACAACGAAGCAAATTACGCTTATATCCTGAACAAACTGAACAAGGTGATCGAACATTACATCAACCTCCATCCGGAACAGTGGTTCTGGGTCCACAAACGCTGGAAAGCCACCGGAGCCATGAAGCCAAACTCCAACTCCCGGCGTTGAATCTGCCCATTTATCGAGCTCCGCATTTTCTCCCCGCCATCTTGAAAACGATCCCCAAAAGTTTTGAGTTGACAGCCACGGCACTTAATAAATAAGGGATTTACAATGTTCCGGGAGAATTACGATGTATATTGACCACAGATATGAGGTTTTGGAAAGCCTGGGGACGGGTTCCTGGGCAAACGTGTACAAGGTACGCGACATCAGGACGGGCAACATCTACACCCTGAAACTCTTCCAATACCTCTCCTCGGAAGAACTTTACAGATATTTCAGACCCAAGGACATGCACCACATAACCAAGATCGAGCATCCCAACCTGAACCATGTGGTGGATTTCGGCCATGTGGGGGACCACATATACTTCATCAGTGATTACTTCGAAGGCAAGACCCTCAATAACTTCCGTTTCTCTAAGCTGAAAGTACATTACCTCTACAAGATAATCGTGCAGGTTTGCTACGCTCTGAATGCGTTACACACTCAAAACATAATGCATAAAGATATCAAACCTGAGAATATACTTTATAACAAGAATGGTAATAAACTGGAAGTCAAACTAATAGACTATGGTTTTTCCCGACTGGAACTGGATAAGGATAGTCAGAACGTCTCCGGAACCCTTCCCTATATTGCGCCTGAGGTATATCTCGGCAAACCCGTAGGTTTTCCCAGCGACTTTTATTCACTGGGTGTAATGATCTATCGGATAACCACAGGCAGTTTCCCGTTCAACCTGGAACAGATAAATGCCTTGCGCAGCGGCAGCCAGCAGTATTTCATCCCCATCTTCCCCTCCGAGCTTAATCCGGATATCCCGCTGCACCTGGAGAAGTTATGCCTGCGCTTGCTGGAGAGGAACCCGGCCAACAGGTTCCAAAGCAGTGAAGAGATCATCGAATACATCAATCGCACCTCAGGCAGGGAGTATCCTTTTTCCGTTTCCTGGTCTTTGGTCAATTCGATGCAATTCAACAGCTACACTGTGCGCGAAAACATTGCCACGGAGATCCTTGACTATCTGCCCCAGGTGGAGGCCGGCAATGGAAAAGTTGTCTCACTGCTTGGCGGTGAAGGTCTGGGAAAGGACAACATCCTCTCACTCTTCCGTTACCATGTGTTGCGCGGCTCGTATTTCATCTTTGACTACAACTGCACCCGCACGGATCATGAAGCTTTTTTCGCCTTGATAAAGGAATACGTCCAATCCCTCACAGAAGAAGAGATCAGGCAGAACAAATCCCTGAAGAAGATCTCCGAAAAATTTCACAGCTATCTTTTTAAATCTGAGCAGGAAGCGAAGCAGTATACTCAGACCCGGGATGACCTCAGGGCGGATTTTGAATATGCGAGGAGTTTACTGGAAGAGCTTTCCCGGGAAAAACCGGTTATTTTCATTGTCCGGAACATTCAGCATGTACACCGCTACACCATAGATTTCATCAATTTCATTTCGGAGTTTGTGGTAAAGAACAGGATCATGGTCGTAATGAGCTGTACGGATTTCAACAAGGTAAATCAGATAGACCACACCATCCTGATCAACGTTCCGATGTTCAACCCCGGGGAAACCACATCCTACATCCGCAGGTTGCTGAACTCTGACGTTCCCGAAAGCCTTTGCCTGGAAGTGCACAAACGCTCCTCCGGCAATCCCTATTTTGTGAAGGAAATCCTGATCGACCTCACCCTGAGAAACAAGATCCATTACGACGGCACTCTGCGTTATCCCGAAGATCTCTGCGGCTATACCCTGCCCAGCAGAATTATACACTCCATCTACTCGCGCATGAGCCATCTGACGGACACCAACTACCGGCATCTGCAAAAACTCTCCGTGGTGCAAACCCCGATCTCGCGTGATCTTATCCGCTATATCTGCAAAGTCCGGGATCAGGAACTCTATAATCTTCTGAACGGAAGCAAGCATAATGAGATCCTCGAGAAGAAGGGCAAGTATTTCTACTTCACCTTTGCCGAAGCCAAGGAGCGCTTTTTCTCGGAATGCTCGGCCAAACAGCAGCAACTCGTATCCCTGCGGGTGTTGAAGTATTATCAAAACAAACAGATAACCGATCCGGATACCTGCCGCGGGATAATCGCTAATACCAGGATAGCCTGTGATCTTGCCAGTGAACGGGAGTATCTGCTGAAGCTGTATGAAATGCTCATTGAAGATTACCTTCATGAAGAAGCCTACGACACGATCTCCGAGGTTATCCGGATAGACTTGCAGAACCAGCTTGAACTTTCGGATGAGGAAACAGCCCGGGATCTGCAAAGTTTCCTGCAGGCCACACAAAACACTGGTTGCCTGGAAATGGCCGGATTCCTCGCGAAAAATCAGAATAAACTGCCGGATATCTTCATCAGCCAATTTGTTTTGGGAACCCTGAAGTTGCTGGCTGAAGACTTTAAGAATGCCCTCAAAAACTTCCTCAAGGCAGAGGAACTGGCAGCCAGACCCGAAGACAAAATCATGGCCTGGCTGGCACAGAGCCGAGTATATTCACACACGGCCCCCGGGGAAATGCATGAACGCCTGAAACGGATTGCCGCGCAAGATTTGTCGCTTGAGATGACGATTGAACATCAAGGCCTGCAAGCGAAATACCACGCGCTTAACCAGGATTATGAACTGGCAACCACGACCATTGAAGATTTCCTGGCCCAGCTCCCCCCCCATGAAGATTCAGACACTATGTTAAAACTGGCACATCTGCATAATGAACTGGGTGAATTATACAGCCAGCAGAAAAATGTCGTGGAGGCTGGCGAACATTTCGGGATCGCGCTCAATATCTGGAAACGTTACAATATCAAACGCTATCTCGGTTGGATCCATAATAACATATCCGATCTTTACCTCAAACAAGGTTTAACCGTCCCGGCTGAAAAACACTCCGATCTGGCGCTGGAATACTCAATCGAAAAAAAACTGAACATATCCCATGCGAGGGCGTTGATGAACCAGGGAGAGGGCAAGATAAAAATGGGGGAATTCAGAGAAGCAGAGGAAAAGATCCTTGCAGCCAAAGAACTGATCGAGGGATCAAAAAACAAGCATTACCTCAATTCGATCTACCGCAACCTGGCGCTGGCAAAAAGCAAGATCATCAGTTTCGGAAACTACTACAAGTTCATCATTGAGCATGAACCAAAACTGACAGAAGATAAGATCACAGAGATCAATCCACTGGTCAAGACGTATTTCTATTACCTCAGCGAAATGTCCTACCCCAAGAAATTGAGGCGCTTGATACAGAAGAATGCCCACATAGATTACGCCCGGATCAATGAGCAGGAGTTTTTCCACAACGTCCAGAGCCTGCTGGCTATGACAGAAAAGAATTTTGAAAAAGCACTCCAGGAACTAAAACTGGCGCTGCAATTCGCCGGAGAGATCAACAACCACTATGCCATGGCGGTGTTCAATGTTCTGCAAATCCGCTGCCATTACGGACTCAGAGATTATGACAGGGCACGGGAATTGATTGAACTCTCGCTTCCTTCCATCCGGGAAAATCAAAACAGATATTGGGAGCAGGATATTGAGATAACTTCGCTGAAACTCGATCTCATGGATCCCGCGATCGCCCTGCGCAACATCCTGAGAAGGGTGAATCACCAACTCGAGGTCTGCTATAACTTCGAATATTACCAGCACATTGTCGAACTCACGCAGATGAAGATACAGATCCTGATGGAACTAAAGGTATATACAAAAGCGGCTGACGAGTTTGAAGAATACAAATCATACCTGGACAGGATAACTTCCGATATCAATGAGGACGATCGCCAAAACTTCCTCGGCGTGAACCAATACAACCTTAAAACGATTAAGAACTTCAACCTGGTTCCAATTGCTTCCCGGGGCAAAACCAATTTCAGCAAATGGAACGATCTTCTCTTTAACATTGCCAACGTGAACAGCGTCCAAAGGGTGAAATTCCTGATCGAGAAAGGGATCACCCAGATGATATCTCCCTGGCAGTTCAGACTCATGGTCTATTCGGACAAGATCATGAACTTTTACAGTTTCCTTTGTTTTAATTGCGATCCTGAGGTTCTTCTGCCACCTGAATTCACCGCCCACATCGATCAGGCCTTTGAAACTGATAATTTGGTGCCCTTCATCTTCAACGGCAAGAACTTCCTCGTCGTACCATTGCAATCCGGAAGCAAGAGGATCGGGTATCTCCTGCTCAATGACAATGGCGAACTGCCTTTCACAAAAAGCGAACTGGCCATTATCAGGAATATCAGGAGCCACCTGACAGCCCTCATCATACGCACCTGGGATTATATGGACATCACGCTGCGAATGCAAAAGATGAACCAGTTGATGCATATTTCCCACGACCTGATGCGCATCCTGGATATGCCCACGCTGGAAAATGAGATCGTTTCCTCCGTTATCGATTTCACCAACGCCACCCGTGGCTTCATGATCAAAAAGGATGACGAGGGAAACAACCTTTACCAGGTACAAATGGACCAAAACAAACAACTGCTGTCCTCAGCGGCCGGGATCAGCACCACGGCCCTCAGCCTTTGCCAGGGCAACGCGGAAATGGTGATCACTTTCAATGCCGCCCTGGACAAAAGATTCAAGAATTCCGTAAGCCTCCAGGATTACGCCATCCAAACAATTTTTTGCTGCCCCATAATGGTCGACGCCTCTGTGTTCGGCTACCTTTACCTCGACAATTATGGCGAAAGCACCCGCGAGATGTATCTCAATGAGGATATCATCAATCTGCTGCTCGAGCAAATAGCCATAGCCATCAAGAATTCCAGCCAATACACGTCCCTGATCCAGAAAAGCGAGGAATTGAATGCCTTTGAACAGGTAAAGGACGAATTCATGGCGATTGTGGCGCATGAACTCTACACGCCCCTAACAACTTTGCAAGGCCATGTCTCCCGCTTGAAAAGAAACCTTTACGCTGATGAAGAGGAACGTTTGCAGATCATGCAAAAACTCGAACAATCCATCACCAAACTCACCATGAGCGTGAACGATATCACCACCCTGAACCACTATAACGTGATAAATTCGATCTCAAGGTCCCCTGTCGACATTGCCGAGATCCTGAACCTGGTACACCAAGAGGTGCAAATAATCTCCCGCCAGCGTAAAATGCAGATCAAAGTTGAAGCTGAAAAGGATCTTCCCGCTGTTCAGGGAAATTGGGAGGCGCTGCACCGGATGATCTACAACATTGTGCTCAACGCGGTCAGGTTCACCCGCGAGTTTGGCACCATAGTGGTTGGCGCGCGCCGTTCCGCCTTCCCGCAGGAGAAGATAAAAAACAAGGAATCCCTGGTGATCTATGTTCAGGATAACGGTATCGGAATCCCCAAAAACAGGATCAAGGACGTTTTCCGCAAGTTTTACGAATTGAACGAGATATACGCCCACAAAAGCGGTACCGTGGAATACCGTAGCAGTGGTTTGGGGCTCGGCCTCGCAATATCCCGCAGGATCGCTCAACTCCACGGAGGTGAGATCACGATCAAAAGCAAGGAAAACGAAGGAACATCAGTCTTTATGATCATTCCATTCAAATAACAGATATGTGATACTATGCTTAATAAAACATTCAACCTGGCAATATTTGGTAACCGGGCATCCGTTCTTCCCGGAACAAAGGCGCTGTTGCTTCTGGTGTCCATCCTGCTTTTTTCAGTTCTGCTGCACTCGCAGTCCCCAAGGGAACAGGAGCATTACGAATACATTGTGGAACTTTACTACTCCGGGGTTTATCTGGATGATGTCCTGCCGGAGATTGAGGCATTCCGCAACCTCTATCCAGATTCAAAATACAACCAGTACCTTGATTACCTGCGGGCCAATGTTGCCCTGAAAAAGGGTGAATACCTCCTGAGTCAGGAGATTTACCGGGAATTGCTCGGGCAAGAGCTTCATCCGGATATTCTCGCTGACGTTTATCTCAATTTTGCCATCAGTTCCTATTACACCAAGGATTACACGCAGGCAAGCCAATTGCTGGATAAACTTGAAGATCTGGCCTTCAATTCCTATTACAGGTACAAGGTCCGGGTCTGGCGGGGCAGGATATATGCCATCCAGGGTTATTACCTTTCCGCGGAGATGGAGTATGTGCTGGCCTTGCAGGACGATCCCGATGAGGTGCGTTACGATTATTTCCTCGTGCTTCTCAAACTTGACCGTTATGAGCAGGCCCGTGACCTGGTTGTGACCATTCCAAGGGAGCACCCACTTTATGCTGATTATCAAAGGTCCTGGCTTGGTTATCTGCTAACGAGCGGCTTTTATGCTGAATTTGACGCCCATATATCCAGGCTGAACAGCCTTACCGGAGCGATAAATGAGGATCTCCGCCTTCTGCGAGTGCGCAAGAGCCTGGAGCTTGAGGATTATGCCGGGGCGTCGATTTTGCTGGAGGAACTGGAAACAGCGTCAGAACTTAAAACTTACTACAAGGCAGTGGTTTTGAGCCATACAGGACAACCTGCCAAAGCCGATTCCCTTTTCCACGTCCTTACGAATTCGGCTCAGAAAGAACTGGCCTATCTTTCCTATCTGGAGCGCCTGAAGATCTTGTTTCGTGAAAGGCCTACGGCTGCGATCATGCAGCTGGAGAATTTCCTTTCCGCCGAAGAGGCCAAAACCGGCGATGCCCATCATCTTCTGGGGGTGTTCCATTATCAAGAGTCAAACTATGAAGACGCAATCCTGCAATTTCTGACTGCAGCGGATTATGAACTGGATTTTGCCGTCGCGGACCGGAACGCTATCATGATCGCCGATTCGTATTACGAATCAGGCAACCCTGAGTTTGCGTATGACGCCTACAACCGCTACCTGAATCAATATCCCCGGGGAAAACGGCGCGACAGGGCCCTCTACAGGCTGGGTTTGATGGATTATGAAAATAACGATCTCCGCCAGGCTACGCTGAACCTCGAAAAACTCCTAAAAGACCATCCTTCTTCCGTGTGGGCGGATGAAGCAAGATACTGCCTCGCGGAGATATATTTTCTTTCCTCCGAGTATTCCAAAGCGGCTGCTCTTCTGAATGATATCGAACTCACCCCCCGGAATCAGAGCACCGTATACCTTCGTTTGGCGCAGACATTCTATTATCAGGAAAAGTTTTCCCAGGCAAAGAACACTCTCAGGAAAATACCGCCGGATGAAGCTGGCTTCGACGCGAAAGTGCTTCTGGCCGGCATCCATTTCAGCCTGAGGGAATATGAAGAGGCCCTGGCCGTTTACGAAGAAGCTGAAAAACTGGCCTCCGGCAAGGCCCAGGTCACCGAGGCAAGGTCTTACCGCGCCTACACCCTTTTCTATCTCAAACGCTATGAGGATGCCTCAGAGCTGTTTTACGAACTCTCCCAGGATGAGATGAACGCTGATATCTATCTCTATCAGGCCGCGAAATCAGCTTCCCAGGGCAAGGAATGGCAGCGGGCTCTTGGCCTCTACGAAAGGCTGCTGGTTGAATTTCCCACTTCGGAGTATTACCTGCCGGTTCTGGCTGAGGTTGCGAACATAAATTTCAATCTGGGAAACTACTCTGAATCCTTGGATAACTGGTTGAACGTCCTGCGCAGATTTACAGCCCACGCCTCTGTCACTGATGAGGAACTAATTCTTCTAAATGAAGTTTTCACCGGTATTGAGGTCTGTTGCCGCCGGCTCGACGACGCAAGCGCCATCAACCGTGTGGCCGATATGATAGATTCATTTCGCAGTGACTACATCAAATTCGAACTGGAATATATAATAGTCAAACTCTATGCCGATGCCGAGCTCTGGGATGACCTGCTCCAAAAGGCCGAAACGCTGCGCTCAAGCCTGGACCTTCCAGAAAACAGACGCGGCGAAGTTGAACTGCTGATGCTTGAATCCCTGGTGAATCTCGATCGTTATGAACAGGCAGACAGCCTCGCCGGCAGGATATATCAAAGCACCCAGAGCCGGGAAAGCCTGATCAAATGGGCGGAGATCGCAGCCCTCACGGACAATCCGGAATTGGCGATGCAAAGGTATCTGGAAGCCTACGCCATGGAGCCCGGGGCGGAATTGTGGCTGCAGATGGCGAAGCTTTCCGCCAATAACGATTTTTACCATTTTGAAGAGCTTTGGGATCTGGGCTCGGCGCACCGGAAGGATCATCCTGAAGTTCAAATGCACCGCATAGCCCACCTTTTTGCCACAGGCGATCTGGCCAGCGCCCAAGCCCTGGCTGATACGATACTGGATACCGAGCCGAATCCCTGGATCCGTGCCCAAAGCGAATTATGGCTGGGCAGGATCGCGTTCGAGCGGGGTGATTTTGAGAACGCCTTGCGTAGTTTTCGCAAGATCAGGCTGCTTCACAGCGAATTTGGCGAGATCCACACCCGGGCCAGTTACTATTATATCATCTCCCTGATCCACATGGGCGCACTCCAGGAAGCGCAACTCACCTATAAAGAGATGGAGGGGGATTTTGATGAAGCCCGGAGGCAGGACATCCAGATCATGCTTCAAAACCTCAGGTAGGGGCTCAGGCGGATATGTTTAAGCTACGTGATTCACTGCCCGGAATTTTCCCCTGCCTGGTTTTCTGCTTTCTCATTCCCGGTTTTCTCTTTGCCCAGCCGCAGATACTGCCTTCCGTGGAGATCGGTTCGGATCTGATCATAAAGGCACCCATAGTCAAGAAGCAACTTCCTTTCCCAGTGGAAGTTCCGGCCGATTCCTTCCCCTCGTTCATCCCGCGTAAACTATCAGTTGAACATATTCCCCTCTCGCCAAAGGGAAAAAAACTGCGTCCCTTCCATCTTTCCCTGCGGGGGGATTCCTCATACAAAGGGTGCCTGAACCTGGCTTCGCATCATGCCTGGTATAATATTCCGCTCGTCCGCTTTGAGGGAAACTATGCGGAACCGCAGGAGGGGTACAGCCTTCTGGATCTGGGAGCCCATATTCAAACCAGATTCAGCCAGAATTTTACCCTTGCCCACAACTTCTTTTACCAGGAAGCTGCAGCGAACGTTTTCGCTTCTGAACTGTCGTATTACGGGATCTCCAATCATTATGAAAGGCTTAACCTGGGCGCCACTCTTTTCAGTGATCTCAGGACCACTTTACTGCTTGAGGAACTCCAGCCGGAAGCAGATTCAGCAAGCGCTGCCGGTCTGAGTTATGGATTCAGGCACAGCCATGGCTTCAACTGGAAATGGATCGGGCTGAAAAATGACTTCTTGTGGCAGGATCATTCCCGGGGATTGTCTGCCAAATTCCACGTCCCCGGAAGCGGCGGGGGAAAAACTGATCTGGCCCTTGGCGTGATGACTGATCTCAAACGGGTCCTTCCCGCTGTGGAAATCCATAAAAGGTTGGAATTAGCCCCCCGGTTCTATCTGGAAATATCCCATGACGCCTCCCTGAAAGGCTGGATCAAAAGGGAACTGGCAGGACACTATCCCTGGTCCACACTGCCGGATGAAATTCCCGTCACCCTCAAGCCGCTGGATCTCTCCCTGCAGGCGTTCAAGATCTTTCAGGCACAGAGTTTCCTCCAGCTTGCATCCCTTTCCCACAATTCAGGTTATCTTCTCAGCCAGCCCATGCTCCAAACCCTTCCCGATGGTGAGACAACCGCTGTGAAATTCCAGGATCTTGTCATGAACATCACATCCCTGGATCTGCGCTTCAACCTATGGGGTATTAAACTGGAACAATCCCTGGGCTTGAACCTTAGCCATCTTCCCGAAAACAATTGGGATCCCCTGCCCTATTTACCCCTTCTGAACGCCAAAACCCGCCTAAGCCGGACCTGGGGCAGATTATCCTGCGGCGCTGGAATTGACCAGCAATACCATATTGAGGATGAAAGCGGCAATGAACTCCCCGCGATACTGGATCTTGGCTTGGACTTGCGATACGAGGTCTGCAAAGATATCTCCCTGATCGCCTCGGCAGCCAATCTACTGGATCATAAATATCAGGATCATGGCGCTCTTCCGGAACGCGGCAGGACATTCTCCCTCACCTTCAGATACCTCCCCTTGCGCTGATACGCGCAAAATCCACCCGCTGTTTTTCAGAGGATGTTTTTTGGAAACATGTCTTGAGTGTATGGTTCTATGGTCTTTCCCTGATGCGCATTTTTCCTCCTTGTTTTGTTTTGTCCACGAATTACGCGGATTTTCACAAATTATTTTTTTTTGTTTTTCATCGTGGAAGGGTGGAAAGGTGAAAGGGTGTAACCACCCTGTCACCCCGGCGCAGGCCGGGGGCCACAGGAATAGTAAGGGAAGACCTGTCACCCCGGCGCAGGCCGGGGGCCAGTTCTTTTCAACAATCTTCTGGATCCCGGATCAGGCCCGGGATGACAGGCGTTTTTTACTCTTCCTGCCCACCGCTTCAAAGATCCGCGTAGATCATATCCATCCGCGTCATACGCGTTCCATTTTTTCATTCTACATTGTTCATTATTCATTTCCCTCTTCCCCTCTGTCGCTCTGTTTTATGAAAAACTCTTAACCCCCAACTCTCAACTCTTAACTCTCCAACCTATCTCCCGCCCACAACCGCCTGAGTTCCCGCCGGTTCGGCGTTTACTGAGCGCGAGGTCACCGAATTGTGAGCTGGTCCGGCATCTGGGACATTCCCCCTCTACATATAGTGGATTACGTTTACGGGGTTTTGAGGAAAAAAGTTGCGATTCTTCACCTCTTCGCAAGGGGGAAAATTGCTTGCGAATAGGTTAAGTATCTGATTGAGTGTGCTTTAAGGCCACCGTTAAGCAAAAAACGGAGACTGTCCCCCGGCGAGCAATTCGGGGTAAATATGTGGGGAGAATGATAGATAAGGGTATGGCACATATAGACATATATCATATATATTATTATATATAAATATATTATTTATAAAATATATAACTTATAGAAAGAAGGAATACCGCGGCACGGGGATGACTCCCCGGGGCTGGGGCACAGACTCCATATTTTGCTTAAAGGTGGGGTTAAGTGATTAGCTGATATGTGATTGACCTATTCGCAGGCTTTTTTGGGCCTTGCGAAGAGGTGAAGAAAAAAACAAGCCGCCCCGGAGGACGGCCTGCCTGGTGTTCTCATTTTTCCCAGGATTCCATCAATTCCGGCGCTATCACATAGGCTTTGCCGGGGTTCCCCTTTTGGGAAACGTAGGTATCCACGCTGATAGCCTCACGGTCGATGAGGCTGTTCACGCATTCCTGGAATTCGCGCTTGCGCATGTGGGACATGTTCATCAGGTCCGAGTGCCGGGCCCTCCCGTTGTATTTCTGAATGAGGAGGTCGACGAGGCGGCGCTTCCCGGCAAGTTTGTCCTTGTTCCTCCATGATCTCGAGGAGGGGGACGGTGTTCTCGAAGACGGGGTCAGGATTGGTGCTTGGAAGTATTGCGGAAAGGGATGTTAGGCCAAATGACAGGGATTTTGGCAATTTATGAGAAACGCACCCAAAAATTGCGGTTAACTCACGGATTTCAGCTTTGAAGGACAGAGTTTGGGCAATTATGCGATGGTCTTTAATCAGGGATCGCTTACACAAGGGAGATTATTTCTTGACCAATATTCACTTTCTGACAAACTGAATTTCAGTACTAATTCTTTGGGAGGTTAACTTGCGAGAATTATCTTTGGAAAAGGAACTGGAGAGGATCCAGACCTTCATCCGCGATTATTTGCGGGACGCGGGATTCAACAAGGTCGTGCTCGGCCTTTCCGGCGGAGTGGATTCCTCTGTCTGCGCAGCTTTGGCGGTCCGCGCACTGGGCAGGGACAACGTTACCGCGGTGATGCTGCCCCACAAAGACAGCAGCCCGGAATCCAGGGCTGACGCCATGACGCTGATCGAACAGCTGGGCTGCCAATGCGAAACAATCGATATAACGCCAATGGTTGAAGCCTATCTTGCGCAATGCGAGGGCGAGGTTTCTCTCTTGAGAAAGGGGAACCTGATGGCCCGCATCCGGATGACCGTTCTTTATGATCTCTCGTCCGCGCTGGAAGCTTTGGTTTTGGGAACGAGCAACCGCACGGAGCTTATGCTGGGCTATTTCACCCAGTATGGCGATTCAGCCTGCGCGTTCGAGCCGATCGGGCACCTCTATAAAACCGAGGTCTGGAAGATCGCAAGATTGCTGCATATCCCGGAAAAGATCATCAACAAGACCCCCTCAGCCGATCTCTGGCCAGGACAGACGGATGAGGCAGAGCTCGGCCTGCCCTATAAGGTTCTGGATGAGATCGTCTACGCGCTCACGGAACTGGATATAAACATCGAGGCCACCCAAAACCTGGATTATCCGGCCGATCAGTACCGCAAGGTTGACGGAATGATCCAAAGGTCCTCCTTCAAACGCGTGATGCCCGGGGTCCTGGGTTAAAAATGCTGTTGAACAAAGACAGATGCTATAAATGCCGTTCCGAGCGCGCGGTTCGCAAATGCCCCCGCCTGAGGGACAAACTGATCGGCTGGAAATGCTGCAACGATCTGCGGATCGATCTTGGCTGCCCCACTGTATGCCCCTACGCTCCAAGGAAAGATGAGAATAATGCAAGCCCCTTCCCCGCCTTCCGGGCAGATTCCAACACTGAATATGTGCAGGTGGTTAAAAGTTATATAGACTTCTGGATGTACCAGCCCCTGACCGAACTGGATGACAAAAGCCCTGCCGAATATGCCGCCAAAGCAAGCGAAAAAATGCTTGCCTGGCTCGGCAAATTCAAGTATCCGGCAAATTTTCCCATTTCCTATCTGATGCAAAAACTCGAGCTTGAACATGAGGAGACAGAAGAACCAGAAACACCGGAAAGCGTCACTTTCGGCTTTTTTGATGCTGTCGTAACCCGGGAATGGGATAAACTGAGGAGCTTCAGCGTCAATGAGATCAAGGACCCCCAATTGGAGGAGCGCTACCGGGAATTGCTGGCTGACATTCCGCAACTGAAGAAGACCAAAAAATACGAAGTGTTGCACGCCGGAGCCGCGGATGACGGGGTAAGCGCCATCGTGGTCCTGGAACTTAACAACAAAAAGGTCTGGACAGTTCTTCTGAGCTCGGTCTCCGGAAGATGGCGGATAAAGCAAAATATGAGCGGAACCCCCAGCCTTTATTACGCCCAAAACGAGATATTCCGCCAACTGGCCAAAGCGCTTGGCGAAGGCAGGGACCAGGAGTCCTGGGACCTCCTGCAGAAAAACCTGCCCCAGTATCCGGACTGCGCGGACCTATATTATTACCGCGCCCTGTACTGGCAGTTAACCAATCAGATGGACAAGGCCAAAGCTGATTTCCTGAACGCCTATGCCCTGGACAACCATTTCTTCGCGGCGGGTTTTACTCTTTCCACCCTTTATCTGAGCGAAAAAGAGCTGGAAAAAGCCAAAACGCTGCTCAGCCACCTCCGGGAAGAAAAACCGGAGGACCTGAACGTCCGCAACAACCTTGCCGCCTGCGAAGCCGGATTGGGGAACACGGAAACTGCCATCGAAATCTGGCACGGGATCTTGAAGACCGCGCCCACCTATGAACCAGCGAGGAAAAACCTTGAGCGCTATGAAAACTGATCATACCAGATATATGAAACGGGCCATCCGCCTGGCCGAGAAAGCCCGCGGAACCTGCTCTCCCAATCCTTTTGTGGGAGCGGTCATCGTTAAGAACAATAAGATCATCTCCGAGGGCTGGACGCAAATTTACGGCGGTGACCATGCCGAGGTCCAGGCCCTGAAGAAAGCCGGCAAAGCAGCCCGCGGCGGGGATATGTATGTCACCCTGGAACCCTGCGCCCACCATGGGAAAACCCCGCCCTGCACAGAGGCGATCATCAAGGCGGGAATAAAAAACGTGCATTTCGGGTTGCTTGACCCCAACCCGCTGGTGAATGGGAAAGGCATGCTGCGCTTGCAGGAAGCAGGCATTGAGGTCTTTCCCGGGGTCATGAAACCTGAGATATCCCGCCAGTTGGAATGTTATCTTTGCCGTACGAATAAACACCGCCCATTTGTGATCTGGAAGGCAGCGCTTTCTTTGGACGGCAAATTCGCCGCCCAGGATGGTTCATCACGCTGGATAACCGGGGAAAGATCGCGCAAACTGGTTCATCAGATCAGGGGGGAGGTTGATGTTATCCTCACAGGCATTGGAACCGTATTGGCCGACGACCCCCTGCTAAATGTGAGATCGCCGCATCCCAAAAAACAGCCCCTGCGGGCCATTCTGGATCCCAAACTGCAGACCCCTTTTGATTCCCGTATCGTTACCAGCCTAAATTCACAAAAGACCGTTTTTTTCTGCGCCAGAGGCAGGGAAAGATCCAACCGGGCCACTAAATTATCAGATTTGGGGGCAACGATTCATCCTGTCACGGCGACGGGATCTGCCCTGAATCTGCGTGAGATCCTGGGTATTCTCCACCAGATGGGGCAGGCCAGCGTTCTCCTGGAATGTGGCAGTAACTTGTCCTCAGCATTTTTCCGGGCGCATCTTGTGGATAAATGCCTCGTCTTTTATGGAGGCAAAATCCTGGGAGGGAAGAAAGCAGCACTCTCAGAACTGGAAATTCCGAACATTGCGAGCGCTTTGGACTTGAAAGACCTTTCCTGCAAAGTGTTGGATGGTGACATCCTGGTAAGCGGATATCCCTTTTTTATTTAGTTTTTGCCTGGATCAAGCTTATTATATGTTTAAAACAAAGAATAATGCCTGGAGGAATAAATGAAAATAATCCATTATAATGAAGCGGAACTTGAGCCTGTAAACGTCGAAGGCGCCGAAGGAACAAAGATCCGCTGGTTGATCGCCCAAAAGGACGGAGCTCCAAATTTTGCCCTGCGGATGTTTGAAGTGGAGCCCGATGGCCACACGCCTTACCATGAGCATGCCTGGGAGCACGAAGTCTATGTTCTGGAGGGCCAAGGTGTTTTGCAGACGGAGCGGGGTGAGCTGCCCTTTGCCTCGAATGACATCATCTACGTTGATCCCGGGATGAGGCATTCCTTCAAGAACACAGGTGAGGCCAAGATGAAATTTCTCTGCATAGTGCCGCATGAAAAGACCGCGCAAAAGAAATCCGCGAATCCCTTTGCGGAAGAGACCGCAAACAACTGCTAGGTGCCTGCCATGCCAAACGCGAAGAACCTCAAATTTCTCAAGGACCTTGTATCGGCACCAAGTCCCTCAGGTTTTGAAGCTCCGGCCCAGAAGGTGGTGCGCGAATACCTGAAACACTACGCGGATAAGATCAGCGGAGACAACAACGGAAACCTCATTGCCCTGAAGAAAGGCACCGGAAAAATGAAAGTAATGGTTGTGGGACACGCGGATGAGATAGGCCTCATAGTCAACCACATCGACGAACAGGGATACCTCTATGTGAAATCTTTGGGCGGTTTTGACGTCAACCTCCTCCCCGGGCTGCGGCTGGATATTTACCACGCCGGGAAGATCGTGCGCGGCATAATCGGCAAAAAACCCATACACATGATGCGGGGCGACGACAACAATTCCAAACCAAAGATGGAGGACCTCTGGATAGACATCGGCGCAAAGGATAAAAAGGATGCCCAGAAAAAAGTCTCCATTGGAGATATTATCACTTATCACAGCACGTTTGAGCAGCTATCTGATGACCTTATCGTCTCCAAAGCCACAGACAACAAGGTCGGCGTTTATATTGCCGCCGCGGTGATGCAGCAGTTGGCGAACAAGGAGATCTTCCCTGATTACTACGCGGTTTCCTCTGTGGGAGAAGAAACAACGATGCGCGGAGCCCGGACCAGCGCCTGGCAGATAGAGCCGGATATCGCAATTGCCGTGGATGTAACCTTTACTTCGGACATCCCCGGCGCGGACAAACGCAAATACGGCGATGTATCCCTGGGCAAGGGTCCGACCCTCAGCATCGGAGCGGCCATGCATCCTGCCATTCATGAGAAATTGCTTGCTATTGCCCGCAAGAACAGGATCCCCTATCAGCTGGAGATTGCGCCCGGACGCACGGGAACAGACGCGGACGCCATCCATGATCTGAAGAAGGGCGCCGCAATGGCAGTCGTCGGGATCCCGAACCGTTACATGCACTCGCCCAACGAGGTGATATCGCTGAAAGATCTGGATTCCGCTGTCAAGCTGATCTCGGCATTTATACTCTCTCTGGATGGCAAACTCAAACTGGGAAGGTGAAAAAGCGGAATGATCCATGTGGATGTTCAAATATAAGTTGACGCAAACGCGGTTGCCAAAATTTTGGAAAAACACATTCAGTTCAGATTGAACGATGATTATTGATTGATCAAGGAGAATAATAATGGCAAAAAACCACCGAGGAAAAGGATTGAAAAACCTCCCCAACGGTAGCCGTGGCGAATGTCCTGTCTGCCACCGCACGGGAATCAAGCTCGTATATGAAGTGAAGGTTGGCGACAAGACCATCAAGGTCTGCAAAAACTGTAAGAATATCGCCGCCGAAAAACTCAGCGCCTAACACGGTTTTACGGGTTTATAAATTCAGATTATCCTGAGGACATTTCTCCTGGGGTAATCTGATTTTTTTGAGGTGAACTGGTTTGAGACCCAAAAAGTCCCTGGGGCAAAATTTTCTCATTAACGAGGATATTGCGCGCCAGATAGTTGACCTGGCCCAGGCCGACCCCACAGACACAGTTTGGGAGATCGGCCCTGGCAGGGGGATCCTGACCCGCGCCTTGCTGGAAAGAGGCTGCCAGGTGAAAGCCTTTGAACTGGACAGGCGTTTGGAACAGCATCTGCGCGATCAATTTGGCCCGGATTTGGAGCTCGTGATAAAGGACATACTCCAGGTTGATTGGGAAGAGGAACTGTCCAACACCGGAAAGCGGGTCAAAATCATCGCGAACATTCCCTACAATATCACCTCTCCCCTGTTGTCGCTTATGGAAAAACACCATCAACATTTCGAATCGGCAACCCTGATGGTGCAGGAGGAAGTGGCCCGGCGTATCTGTGCTTCCCCCGGAACCAAGGCATATGGGGTAATGACGCTCAGGCTGCAAAGGATCTTCGATGCGCGGATCCTGATGTTTGTCACCCGGGAAAATTTCCAGCCAGTGCCGGAAGTTGATTCCGCGGTCCTATCCCTCAAACAGCGTTCTATTCCCCCGAATATCCCGGACCTGAAGAAGTATCTGTTGCTCATATCCCAAGCCTTTGCCCACAGGCGCAAAACCCTGCGCAACAACCTGGCCACCATAGTCCCAAGAGACAGGCTGGATGAAATCCAAAGGCAAAGCGGAATTGACCTCGGTAGGCGCGGAGAAACCCTCAGTGAAACTGAATTCATTACTCTTAGCCGTTACCTTTAGTTTTTTTGGCGCTTTTGTTTGGGCCCAGACAAACAATCTGGATTTCTCTTTCACAGACAGTAGATCAGTCCGCGATATTGAGAGCAATCTCAATTACCGGATGTCACCTGTGAAATCATCCCTGCTCCAGATCCGGAGTTTTTCCTACAATGAGCAGCGTCTGAATTTCTCCCAGAAAAGCCGCAGGGCGTCTTTGGAGATGGATTTTTCTCTGGACCGGCAAAAACTCAGGCACAACTTTCATTCAGGTTACCTGTACCTGTATGACTCAAGTGAACTTGAGCAGAATTTTCAACCCTACAAAAACAAGACTGGTTTTTTGGGCTATTCGCTTGATTATTCACCTCTGGACAGCCTGCTGATAACGGCCGGGGCCAAAGGTTACACGCGTTCGGAGGAAGATCGTTATACCTTGGGAAAAAAACTACAGAGCGATGGTTACCTGATCTTCGGCAGGGCCTCGGCAAACGCGCAGCTCTGGGGTTTGAGGACCGGCCTGGGCACAGACCTGGAGATAAAAAAACTGGATTGGGAATACTACAATTCCGCTTCGCTGAATGCCTATCTGGATCATCAAAGCGAGAGCTTTGGCCTGACCAACCGCTTCAATTTCAACCAACGTGAAGACGACCTCTTTGTTCTTTCTTCTGATGAAGATAACAGGGGCTTTTATGACCTCTATGACGCCCAGAAAAGAACCTCTTTGAACTATAACGCATCCCTGACTTATCGCCCGGTGGAATACCTGCAAATAACCTTAAATGAAGATTTTTCCCAAAGGAAGATCGAACTCGAGGAAAACCTCGTACGCAACAATGCCGATTATATTAACCAGGCCTCGCTGGGCATCAATTTATCTTCCTGGGACAAGCTGGGATGGGATACCACATTCAGCCACGGATACGCGATCAAAGAGTTTAACTTCACCCAATACACCCGCCACACCCAAAACCGCAATCTGTCCACGAACCTGTATTGGGAATACATCTTTGGAGACACCCTTTCCGCCGGAATATACGTTGATCTGCAAAGAACAAGCTTTCCGGATGATGAACACCGCTGGGACAACGATCTGCGCAACGTCAGGTTCAAGCTGGGGAACGTACATTACTGGCGTGACCGGCTCAAACTGAGTAACAGGATTTTCTGGAATGTGAGGGACGATGTGTATGTTCACGGAATCCTTTCCAGCAACAACAAACAGACAAACAGCATCATTTACAATCCGGAATGCGCCGTTCTGATCGGCGAGCGCATGCTCTTCAACCAGTCCTATGTGATCCGTGCGGATTACACCGATTATGTTTACGACACTGCCCAGGAAGCGCTTTACCGCCAATTGGCTGTTGAATACAATCTCGTCTTTGACAGTTTTCCCTTCATAGCCAGATCGACAGACCAGCGCTGGATGCTGCTCCCCTACAGAAACAAGGGTGAAAGCGCATTCCTGACGGATCTCAGCTTTGGCTATGAACGCAACGAGTATGCCGATTACAACGGCTGGGTCTATTCCATCAACTTCAAAAACACCCGCTACACTGCCAAACTCACTCTAAAACACGATATACAGGACATCTATTACATCATCCAGCCCCAATATTCCTGGGGAACCTGGCAGGAATACGAAATGCTGGTCGGTTTCGCCTGGAAGTTCACCGATATTTCGCTTCTGGAATTTTCCCTCAATCCCCAGGGCGAATATATCGACGACCTGGACTGGCACACAACTGTAAGTTTGAGCGCCAAATTCTAATGATATTCATTGACACATTTGCAATGACCGCGTATTTTAGCAATATTCATTGGCGTAAGGAGTTTATCGTGCGATTCAAGATATATCTCACGCTTCTCGGGATCATTATGTCGTTGCTTATATTGGCTTCATGCTCAGTTCTGGATACGGCAACCCTGGATACCGCAGTCCCCATTGGCGCGAAAAGATTCCATGGCAGCGTCTACGGCTCCACAGGTCTGGAACTGGAATCAATGATAGCCGATGAATCCGACAGTGGTGTTGATCATGACGCGGAAGCTGTCACAATTCCAATGGCAGGCCTGCATTTAAGCTATGGCCTGGATGAAAGGAATGAATTGGGGGGAAAGCTGTGGTCTTCGATATTTCTGGGCAGCGGCGGGCAGAAAATTTATCTTAAGCATCTTTTATCCCACAAAGAGAAGAATTATCTGTCCGTTCTACCGGGCTTCACGCATGTGAGTGGACATGAAACCGATCCCGATAATCAGAATTACAACAAAACCTCGTTCGGTCCGGAGATCCAGCTTATTTACACTCACAGGGCGGCAGATTGGGCCGCCTTCACCCTGGGCGCCAGGGGAAACTACAATTTTTACTATGAAAGGGTTGAGTATGTCAACGGTCAAGTGTCCATCATTGGACCTGAAATGCTTACAAACTACGGTGTCCGGGGAAATATCGAGCTAAATTTGGGAGTATTGAAAATCGTCCCCGAGATAGGCATCGATATCGTGCCAACAGATAGATACGAATTTGATTTCCTCCCGAATGCGGGACTGGCGATCGGTTTCAGGAAATGAGCTTTACTGATCAGGATATCACCCGATCCACCCACGAACACTGGATGGAACTGGCCCTTGGGGAGGCCCGGCAGGCCGTGGCAGAGGATGAGATACCCGTCGGGGCCGTGTTGATCAAGGACGGCGAACTTATCCTCTCCAACCACAACCGCACCCGCCAGTTATCCGATCCTTTGGCACACGCGGAGAAATTGATCATTGACAAGATCCTCTCTTCCAATATCAAGTACTTGCAGGATTATTGCCTGTACGTGACCTTGGAACCCTGCCTGATGTGCGCCGGAATGATGATCTGGAGCAGGTTGGGAACCCTGGTTTACGGTGCCCCGGATCCCAAGGCCGGAGCCGTGGGCTCGATCTACAACGTATTGGCGGATAAAAATTTTAACCACCAGCCCGAGATTCATCGCGGCGTGTTTGAAGAGGAATCTTCGCGCTTGTTGAAAAGCTTTTTCCAGGAAAGAAGGAAATGAAGTGGAGAGTTGCCGGAGTGGTCGAACGGGGCGGTCTCGAAAACCGTTGTACCTTCTGGGTACCCAGGGTTCGAATCCCTGACTCTCCGCCATTTTTATCATGATGATGAAAGAAAACTGGAACACCCACCTTGTCTGCAATGCCCGCTCTCCCCTGATCAGCAACGGCAGGCTGAGGGAAGAGCTGATCCTCCACGCGATCGATGCTGAGGAAATTGAACCATTGATCCAGGACTTTTCCCGCTTCACCGGCAGGGAAATCAATGCGGATACAGACATCAGCACACTCTCCGGTGGGCAGAAAGTGATGCTGATGTTGCTGCTGGCCCTGCATTCGCCCGCGAACAGCATCATATTCGTTGATCTGTGGCATTCCCTGGACGAACAAAACCAGGCGAAAATCAAAAAACTCCTTGATGAATACACAGGATCCAAAGAGATCATTTTAAAGGAATCCGGCAGTGAAGTTTGATGCAGCCCTCCACCCCATCTGGCCTGATTTTAGCCTCGAGCTCACATCTGATCTGGAATTCATCCCCGGCCGGATCTACCATTTGCAGGGCCCCAACGGCAGCGGCAAAAGTTCTTTCATCACCCAGCTGCTCTTGCCGCGATTGCTTGGATCCAGCGATATCTACACGCTCTATTTCGAGCAGCAGATGCACTTCCAGATCCAAACCGCCAAAGCTTACGCGAGCATCTTTCCGCCCCGAAGCGAGATAACCGACGAAGCGAAAACAGTCCGATACCTGCTTGAGGACCTGCAAAGGAACCTTGCTTCCCAAAAACGCCCCAGTTATGTAGTGATGGATGAATCCCATCATGAAAAGATGGTTTTTGAATTCCTGCAAAATAGCGATGCTCCGTTTTGCCTGATATTTTCCTCACACGATCTCAGCCTGCCTGAGGCCAGGAAAATTGTCTTTGAACCCGTTGATCAATCTTTGAGCAGGATATATGTCTCCCCGAGTTAAGATATTTTTTGCCCTGATCCTGCTTATGGCATTTTTGGTGCTGGTATTTGGCTTCTATATGGACAACCTTGTCTTGCAGGCAGTGAGTTTTGGTGCTTTGTCTCTTCTTTTGCTGGTGTTAAATGGCGCGAAGAAATGGGTGGCCGGATTCAGGCTCATGCTGCCCTTCCTCATCTCCCTCATTCTGATCTACAGCTTGTTCGGGCTCTTCAAGGTACGCACTCCAGACGGTGAATCCGGCTCCATGCCATTCTGGCTGCAGTTCGGTTTGAACCGCATCCTTCTCTTCGTGAACTCGGTACTGGCATTTCAGACCTTCTTTGCCTGCGTCAGCTTTGACGACCTTTTGCGTTTGCCCCTGAAGATCGGCATCCAGAAGTATGTGATCCTGGGTAAAGTGCTTTCAAACACGGCATTCAGCGCTTACGAGGAGTTATCCCTGCATCAGGGGCTCATCCCCTCCGAACAGCAGCGGAAATTGAGTTTTGGGCATAAATTCAGAGCCAGGCTGGCTATCCTGCTCTCGCTGCTGATGTCCCTGGCCAACGAAGCCAGGGAAAAGGGGCAGTTGATCGATAACCGTATCATCCACTGCCATGGGCAGAAACAGCATGGCACGGGATTGTGGTATCAAAACCTGGGGTTCATTGTGCTGGTAACCGTTGCCACGATGATCATCCCCATTCCCATCCCCGGCGGTGGTTTTTTCAACTTTGGCGACGTGATGATCGTGTTTGTGGGCCTTTACGCGGGCAGAAAAGCCGGCACTCTGGCCGGAGGGATCGGAAGCGCCATTGCCGACCTTCTTCTGTTCCCACTCTTTGCTCCGATCACCTTTGTGGTGAAAGGGGTTGAGGGCTATATCTGCGGTTTGGCGCATGGGAAAAGGGGCTTTGCGCAATTCATCCTGCCCCTGATCGGCTCCGGATTCATAGTGCTGGGTTATTTTCTGGGTGAGTGGTTTATGCCGCAACTCGGAAAAGCGGTGGCGCTGGCGGATCTACCCGTCAACATAGTCCAGGCCTCGGCAGGTTTCATCGGCGGCCGGGCGCTCTTCGAAGCCGCCAGATACCTCGATATTTAACTTCCCCCTTCATCGATAAACCCCTTTGAATCCTTATAAAGCTCGCCGTCCAGCCATCTCCCCCTTAACATCAACCACAGCCAGGCCGGACCAACAGCATGCCAAAAGCCGATAATGGCTGTTGGGCGGGAGCTGGCCTTCCTGATCTCCTCCTCAATGAAAGTGGGGAGAAAGAAAAACATAGCTTTTTTACATACTGAATCTGTTGAGCTGAACAAATGTCTCTTTCATGAATTCAGCCCGACCGCCTCGTTTTGGCCTCCGCCTGACTTCCCTCCCATCCGGCGGGAAGTCAATGCGAAATGGGCCTGAGGCCGGCAGGAAAAGGAAAACGAAAAAAGCCACCCCTGGGCAGGAGTGGCTCAAGTTTTATGGTCTGATTTGCCTTATCTGAGTTCGATCACGAGGACCTTCGTCTTGCGGAAGGATTCCGGATCGGTGACCGTCAGTACATACTGGTCCTCGACCTTTTCCACCTCATAGGAAGCGGCAACATGGTTAGAAAGGACCGAATAGCCCTTCCTGGTTGCGGGAAAGGTGATCTCCTGCGTGTCCAGAAGGTTGATCTGTTCGAATTTGGAGAGATCGATCGGCGAGGCGACGGTGGAAACCTTGCCGAACCAGAGGATCCCGCCCTTGCGGTCGATTATGCCGTCATCCAGCAGCTTGTCGCGCGTGCCGACGGCGTAATAGATCCTGTTTTGCTCGATGTTTTGGTTGGTGATCACAGATTCTCTGAACTGGAGGAGAGAATCCCGCATGGTTATCTCCGCCACGGCGGTCTGCCTTTCGGTTTCCAGAGTGGTGGAAAGATCTGCCACGCGTCCTTCCATTTCGTTGACGATCTGTTCCTTCTCGGCAACCGAGGCTTTCAGCTTGTTCACGATATTCTGCAGACCCGAGACCTGGCCGCTGCTTGCAGCAAGCCTTGTTTCCAGATTCTTGATCCTCTCTTTGTATTCATCAATCTTGGTTCTGGCGTTGGCGATCGAACTCATGATCTGCACCCGCCTGTCTTCCGGAGAACCGGCCGGAAGTTCACTGTCCGTTTCTATGGTTCCCAGAATTTCCTCGTCCATTTCTTCCAGGCTGCTTTGGATCTCCGTGATGGTGCTGCTTGTATCGTCATACAGCTCCTGAAGTTCCGCTTTGCTCTCGGCAAGGCCTTTGGCTCTGTTTGACGCGGTTAGCCACATCGCGCCAAAAACTATCGCGAGTATTGCCAATATGGCCAGTATGATCCAAAATATCGGTTTCATGCTTGACTCCTTTGGTGAGTTCATTTATTAGGTTCATTTATACATACTTGGCAATGTTGTCAAGACTAAATAAAGAAAAAAGCGCGTCATTATGAAATATGCCATATTAAGATCCTGGACCAACGAAAATCCCGCTTCCGGACAGAAAGTAGCCGGTGTCAGTTCATCCGGTGAATTGTTGAAGTTCGTTTTTACGAGCGGTCCCGAGCTTGTCCTCGTGGCCAAAAAGAGGGACAGCTTTCCTTTCTGGACTGAGGGCATTGATCCTGAGGAAAACTGGGAGAAAACCTGGGACCAGCTCATTCATGCCAGATTAACCCGGATACGCATTGCCGACAATGACCGCATCATGTATTTCCATTTTGAGCAGACGGACATTTACCAGCAGAAGCTTGAATATGTGGTCGTGGCGGAATTCATGCCGGCCAAGCCCAACATCATCCTGACAATCGCCAACGAAGAATTGGTCATAGTTGACGCCCTGCGCAAATATTCCTATGCGGACAATCCCCAGAGGCAGGTGCTGCCAAAACTTCCCTATTACCCGCCCCAGACTTCTTTTCAAGCCCAAAATTCTGAAGTAACCCTCCCTCTTGTGGTTGATGCCCTGGATGGCAAAGGCACACTATCCTGCGGCAGCGTGAATGAATACCTGCAAAACCACTATCTGCACGTGATGATCGCCGAAGCTGAGAACAACAGGAAAAACAGCATCCGGCAGCACTGGGAGAATGAACTGAAGAAAGCAAGGCAAAAACTGCGTAAACAGAAGGACGAATTGAAAAGCGCGGAAAAAGCCGAATATTGGAAACAGTGCGCGGAAACGATCAAACACAACCTCCACAACATCAAAAAGGGCCAGACGATCCTGAACGCCACAAATTACTATGATCCGGACCTTGGGAACATCGAGATAAAACTGCAGCCGGACAGATCCCCCCAGCAGAACATGCGCCACTATATCAAGAAATACCAGAAATCCAAACGTGGCGAGAAGATCATCCGGCGCAACATCTCCGAGACCCAGATGGCGGTCGAGCATCTGGAGAAGATCCTGAAAAGGGTTGATGGGGGCGAACTTATCTACGCTCCCAGGGGCAGATACACTGCCGGCATGGGCAGGAAATTGGATCAGGCTGAAAAACTCCTTCGTCTGCGGCTGAATGAGGATTTTGAGATCGTTATCGGACGCAAGGCCAGGGAGAATGATTTTATCACGACCCAACTGGCCCAACCGCACGACTGGTGGTTCCACACCCGGATTTACCACGGTTCGCACATTATCCTGCGCTGCTTCACGAAGAAAGAGCCGGAATCCAAACTTATCAACGCCTGCTGCAGCCTTGCCGCCTGGTACAGCAAAGCCCGGTTTTCCGAAAACGTTCCCGTGGATTTCACCCAGGTCCGTTACGTGCGAAAACCCCGCAAGAGCGCGCCCGGCTTCGTCACCTACACAAACCACAACACAGTCTTTGCCGATCCCAAAGATCTGCGCGCCGTCCGCGAGGAACTGCTGGGATGAAAAACAAGGTCAAAGACAGGGGGTTTCTCGTCAAATCAACCCAATACGGCGAGAGCAGCCTGATCTTTAGAATGTTCTCCCGGAAGAGCGGAATGATCTCCATGATCGCCAAGGGGATACGTAAAAAACCGGAGGCCAGCTTGCTCTCCCCCATCAATGAGTATGAGCTGGTTCTCTACGAGCCGGCCGAAGGCGGATTATTCCTCCTGAGCGAGTTCTCCCCTGCCCGGGAATATGACCTTTCCCGCAAGGCGGAATGCTGGTCGGCGGCCGGTTGCGCCCTGGAACTTTATGGCAAACTGATCATCCCCCAGGATGAGAATCCGCAGTATTACGACCTTTTGCACGATCTCTTCACCTATCTTGAATCCCTCGAAAGAAACGCCATCCTCATCTGGTGGAGGTTTCTGCTGAGGATATTCACCCTGCTGGGGATACCCTTCAGGACAGACATCTGCTCCCACTGCGGCAATCAGTCTGCCAACATCGCGGCCTATGAGAAAGGAAGCGCCCGGCTCGTATGCGCGGATTGCCTGGATACGAACGCCGATCCGGAACGATACACGATCCTCACGTCCCAAGGCTCACGCGTCCTGGCTTTGCTGCCAAGGATAGGGGATTTTGTGGATTCTCTGATGCCATCCCGGCAAAGCGTAACGCAATTGAACCAGCTCTTCGCGGATTATTACCAGGACCATTTCAACAGACCGCTTACCTTGCGAAGCCTGAAAGTCCTGGAGCAATTCTACCGTTAACTTAGAAAGGCTCGAACCGGTTCGCCTCCCAGTAATACCTCTCGGAGTCCTTCTGTATCCTCAGAAGCTCGTCGTAATGATCTTTCTCCCATTGCTCAAGGATGTTGAAAAAGGATTTGAGAGTGGCGTTGTCCGTCTGGCTCGCGCATTTGCGGTAATGCTCAAATGCCTCTTTCTCCAGAAGCAGAGCCGTGGAGGTCGCGGAAAAGAGGAATTGATCCTCGCCGATGCGGCGGATGAAATCATCCGAAAATATGGTCTGTTCCTGATCGGGTTTGAAATCCGGATCCAGATCTGAGGGTTGCAGATCCCCGGATATTTCCTGGTAATATTTCAGCAGGTAGTTGTAATGCCTGCGCTCCTCTTCCCTCCTCCCCCAGAAGAATGTCTTTACCTCTTCATCTTTGGAGTGATTGGCCGCGTTCTCGTAGAGCGTGACGCTATCCTTTTCAGCTTGCATGGCCTTTTTGATCGAGTTCAATAGTTGTTCTTTGTCCGCCATTTGTTTTCTCCTGTTCAATTATTTGTTCAAAGACAAATTAATCGGATTGGATGCCAGCGTCAGGGAAAATTTTCCCATTTGTTGAAATGATGATTTCCCTTGTCAAAAATCCGGCTGCTTCATAAAATGCTTTTAAAATGAATTTTCTGAACTTAAGGAACATTGATTGAATTCGCGAATCCGTATCCTGATCGTTATTATCGCCCTTCTGCTCTGCGGTTCCGCCCTTTATGGGGAATCGTTCGGCGAAAGGACTGCCGCATCCCTGAAGGAAAAAGGCATCAGCCCCTGG
>CAYRVG010000028.1:0-3363 GCA_964427765.1 uncultured Candidatus Cloacimonadota bacterium | reverse complement strand
CCCGCCGATACGCAGCCGGAGCCGCAGCAGATCAGCAGGTCTATTCTTTTCAGAGACATGTGAAACCCTCCAATCAGTCGCCTGTCGCGACCACGTAATCGGAGACGATCCTTCCGTTGACGATGTGCTCTACCACCACTTTCTTAACCTTTTCCGGATTCATGTTTCCGTAGGTTACTTTGGACTTGCCCTCTTCGATAATGTCAACCACCGGTTCCATGGATGAAAGTCCCTTTTCACCGGTCTGGGTGACCACCACGTCGGTTAGGTTGCGGTTGGAGATCTCTTCCAGAAAGGTTTTCATCACTTCGCGCGCACCCATGGCAATACCGGATGTTCCCATCCCCACCACGATCTTGATACGCACGTTTCCTCCACGAAGCTTCATTTCTTCCTGGGCTTTTTCACGGATTTTCTTCAGGTCTGCGAGTGTCTTCATCAGACATCCTCCATATGTGTATTTTTTATTCCTTCATGTAAACTTTGATCTATGTATTCAATTACATCCGGATAGGTTAGGGGAATATCCCCCAGTTCTTCCTTTATGGCAAGGGTCTCGAAGTGGAAGGACTCCTCTTTGCGTTCGCCGCGATAGTGGAAAATGACGTTGAAATCCACCTCCGGATGTCCGACGATCACCCCCAAAAGCGAGGAGCCGATGTCCCCCAGGGGCATGCGGTCGATGTGGTCCAGGGCAAAATCCACCGTCAGGACCGTCCCGAATCCCGGCTGGCTGGCCATTTTGAATTGGCCGTTGGACATCTCCGCGTTTTGCTTCAGGAGCGGGATGCCCAATCCCACCTTTTTGACCCGCTCTTCCTTGCTGGTGTAAAAGGGATCCTGGGCCATCGCGAGGGTTTCAGTATCCATGCCGGAGCCATCATCCTCTACGATCATGCGCAGGCAGTTTTCGCAAATGTTGTTGCTCACGCGGACCTTGATGTTTCTGGCCCCGGCGCGGACGGAATTTTCAATGATATCCAGCAGATGCAGGGAAATATCTTGCATTAAACGGGCCTATTCGTAGCGATTCAGGATTTCCGCCACCTGGTCGCGGGATTCTATCCTGCCGAAGGTATCCTCACCGATCACGAAAACCGGGGCCAGCGAGCAAGCGCCCACGCAGCGCACGGCGCTGATCGTGAAACGGCCGTCGGAAGTGGTTTCGCCAAGCTTGACGCCTAGTTCTTCCTCGATCATTTGGATCAGGCGGGGCGCTCCTTTCACGTAGCAGGCGGTTCCCATGCAGATATTGATGGTGTATTTGCCCCGCGGCTGCATCGTAAAGAAATTGTAAAAAGTGACCACGCCATAGATCTTGCTGGACGGGATATTCATCTCCTGGGCGATAAACTGCTGCACCTCAAGCGGCAGATAGCCAAAGATCTCCTGAGCGATCCGCAGGATCTCGATCAGCGGATTGGGCGTGTCCTTGTGCTCTGAAATGACTTTTTTCAGTTTTTCATACAGCACATTGTCTTGCTGGGTTCCGGGAGTCATCAACTCCTCCTGTCTTTTATTTTTCAAAACTTTATCTTACGTTGCTCCAACCCACCAGCCGCTTTCGCGAGTTCGGTTGCTGATGGTTCCCCCAAAAACAGCCTGGTGTAACAGGAACCGATGTCGTCCAGGTAATGCGAGTCTGAAGAGCGCAGGAATGCCTTCCCGGAAAGCTGCGGATACCTGGCCGGAAGTTCCTCCGGATCTGCTTTTGCAGTTATCTCGAAGAGGTCAAATTCTGGTTTTTCAGGTATGAAGCCCAGCTGTCCGATGATGCTGTTCGCCTGTGCGTCTATATGGGCTGGAACGCAATATCCTCCATGCTCCCGGGCCCTTTCCACGGCTGTGTTCAGATCCCAGACTGAGGAGTTAATAAGCGCTTTGTGTTCCATTGATAAAATGTTCTCATTTTCGTCAATGATAACTTGGTCGCCGAAAAAATCCGGGTCGTTCTCCAGCGGCAGAAGCGAGTCGTAGAGAAGCTTGCCGAAGTCCCGCGCCGCAAAATGGTCGTCAAAATAGACCAGTATGTGGATCTCCTCGGCAGTCTGCATTTCCACGCCCCAGGTGAAATGCACACCTTCACGCTCGGCGACTGCCGCGTAGGCAGGACAATTGGCCAGGGAATTATGGTCTGTGACGGCCATCCAGTCGATCCCGCGCTCACGGATCCGCTTCATCACTTCCCGCGGGGACATTTCCAGCCCGCCGCAGGGCGAGAGGACGGAATGGATGTGCAGATCGGCTGTGAACCATCTCATCGGGATAAGATCTATTGCAGCAGTTTGTAAAGGATGCCCGCCAGAGTGAAGGTGTCAAGTTCGCTACTTACGAGGCAGATCCCCTCCCCCTCGGCTTTGTCGATCACGGCCTTATCCGGCGCGTTGCCCTTGGCGAAGATGATGGCCGGGATGCCTGTCATCGAAGCAACGGCGATCGTGTTCAGATGTCTCATGATGGTTATCCAGGCCTGGCCGGGCTGCGCGGAGCCCATCACGTCGCTGAGCATGTCGCAGACATACCCGCCAGAGATCTCGATATCAGCGGGTTCCAGAGCGGGAGTATGATTGACTCCCTTGATTTCGTTCATGAATTCGCTTAATTTGATCATAAATTTCAACCCTTGTCTGGTTTGTTTTTCTCTTCTTCCCTGGAATGGCGCTTGAGGAGCACCAGGCAATCGTCGATGCTGGCCTTGCCCATGACGATATCCTCCGCCAGGGCGTAGCAGGAGGGGGAACCGCAAGCGCAGCAGTCCAGTCCGGGCAGAGTGGTGAGGATCTCATTGAGTCTCTTCATCTTCTGGATCGCCGTCTTGATGTCCTTGTCCAATTCCATTATGGGTCGGGGCGTGAGTGGAGGAACGTTGAACTCTCCCTCCCGGTACAGCTTTTCCAATTCGCTGACATCGGTCTGCCCGTTTTCCCCGTCTTTTATCATTTTCTTGATGCGGCTCATGGCCACGAATGGATTCTCCACGTTGAAGTTTCCGCCCACGCAGCCGTTAGTGCAGCTGCGCAATACGATGTAGTCATACTGGTCCAGATAATGGTCTTCCACGCGGGAAAGGATCTCCATCACATTGTCCACACCATTTACGGAAAGGGCGCGGATGTCCTCGCAATCAACGAGGTCCGCCTGCACTCCGGAGAGCGCCCAGGTGAGGCCCTTGGGGTAGGTCTCGACATCGGGGGGCGGATTGTTCTGCAGATCTTTAATGTTTTCGCGCACCTTGCTGTAGATCATGCCGGTGGAGAAAGCCCCGTCCTGAAGGTGTTTGTATGCCCCCTCAGGCTGGTGGACGGCCGTGACATGCGCCACGCAGGGAACGATCAGAAATATCCCGATCTCATCCTCCGCCAG
>CAYRVG010000027.1:0-20160 GCA_964427765.1 uncultured Candidatus Cloacimonadota bacterium | reverse complement strand
CTATTCACCCTGGCAGAGCTGTTTCCCCAGGCAGAGACATACGACTTCAACCAACTGGCCGAACTGGAACCGCAATACTTAAGGGAATCCACCGCCCAGCTGCGCAAGCGTGGAAGCTGATCAACCCGTCATCACTCCTGACCAGGCCAGGAGTGGAAAAGAACCTCGCGGCTACGGCTGTGCACTGCATGAGTATGATATTTAGCAAATTTCTATTAGATACCTGATCTTGACAATACCTACCTTCCGCTAAATTCTGTTTAAATTGAGTTTTTTTTCATAGACGAAGCTTCACGGGAGTGAAAGATGAATAAGATAATTCCAGTTCTTACAATGTTACTTATAACCTATATGCGGGCCGAAACGACCGGTCAATGGCAAAACATACGTTTCAGCGGAAAGACCGCGGCTTCAGAGGTTTTGCTTCGCGTGGAGGTCGATCCCGCCAACCTGGTCCTGAACAAATGCATTTATGAGACCCCCAGCGGCCTCAGCGAGAACGACCTGCTGCTCATCGATCCAGCCACGAATACCTACCAGGGCACCATCCCCGTGGATTCCCTCCAAACCTGCCTCGGCCTGAGGTTGCAGCGGGAAGGCGATATTGCCGCATTGGTTCCCGTGTATTACGCTGGCACAGGCTTTCCGGAACTTTCACAGCTGACCCTGGCTTCTGCCGACACTCTGAATGACAATGCCACGGATTATTACGACATCGTGGCTGATTACGCCTCTTTCTCGGATACCAAACTCCACACTGCCATACAGAACAGGGGCGGAGGTTTTCCCACGATCGACGGTTTTATCGTCAATTCCTACATGAACGTGATCGCCGAGCCGGACACGGATCCCAATGACCCCAACGTCACGGTCTGGGCCCTGAACTACATGGATGTGGCCGTTGCCGGATACACTCCCGGACTTTACAAGATCACCGGGACGGGAATTGACGACCTTGTCCAGATCGGGGATATTAGCTATGAAATTGACTCTGCCAACAACCTGCTCAAGATGAGCTGCGACGTCGCGGACCTCCTCGCCGACCCGGATTTTGCCGCCTGGTTCGATCCCGCGGATCCGGAGGTAGGGATGCTGAGCATTACCGGCAGCACGGATGTTCTTTCCATGACCCCCACAACCCAGGACACCAGCCCCGGGGCGAGAATATATCTGGACACCCTTTTCGTTGATCCGGTTCCCAACACACCGCCCATAGCAAGCGGGGAGCTTTTCCAGATCCAGGACGGCGAGGTCTTTTTCAGCACCCTCTACCAGGATAATGAGGCCAATTTCCCCCTCACAGCGCAGATCGAACTCAACGATGGCACTTTTTTCGACCTTCTGCCCCAGAGCCTGGATTTTTCATTGCCCGTGCTCCTCCGCACCCAGGACCTCACCGGTGTTCTGGCCGAATACGACGACGGGCAGGCGCGGGTCGTCCTCAGCGACGACAATATCAATTTCTACCGGGGAAATTGGTTTGCCTTCACCTATATCCTGGGGGTCCTCCGGCCGGAAGATGTAAACGTCCAGATCTCGGATGCAACGGTCTCACTAAGCTGGGATCCGGTCACGCAAACCCTCTTGGGAAATCCCGTCACGCCGGACCACTACAGGATCGAAGCATCCTTTACGCCTGATTTTTCCACCTTTGACGTCATCGGCAGTACGCCTGGCACCAGCTTCAGCCATCCCGAAAACCCAGGCCAACCCCCATACTTTTACCGGATCATCGCGGTGAAGGGAACATCCTGACCATGGTTTTCCTCTGATGGCGATTCGGCGGCATAAACAAACATTTGACCAGGCCTTTGCCTGGTCTTTTTTTGGCTCTCTTTCAAAACAGATGGGCAAACATCCCCATATCCTCCCTTTTCCCTGACCGCCTGGCCACTGCCCGACCACGCGATGACTAAACACTCTCCGGGCGGGTACTCAGGCGGTTATGGGCGCGTTGTGGGCCTGTCAAATTAATGCATGACACCCTAGTGGATAATGCTGTAAGCATCCACCCGATCTGCGGTTTTCAGCGCTTTAAGTTGTTGTGTTGAAATCAATGACCATCTCTTCACAGCTAAACAGAAGAAAACCCTTGACATATTTGGCTATTTGGCAAAATAGGCAATCATCAAACCAAAATTGAGGTTTCAACCATGCCAAGTGATAGCAAATATAAGCAGATGGCAATCGTGATGAAAGCCATGGCCCACCCCACCCGGCTCTTCATTCTGGATAAACTGAATGAACGGGAACACTGCGTGTGTGAACTGCAGGAGCTGATCGGAGCGGATATGTCAACCGTTTCCAGGCATCTGGCTGTTCTGCGCAACGCCGGGATAATCGACAACCGCAAGGAGAACAACCAGGTCTTTTACAGCCTGCTCTGTCCCTGCGTGCTGGATATCTATCAATGCGTGATCGAAGTGAACAGAAACAAAGGTTAGCCGATGACTGACAAACTGAAGGAACTGAAGATCCTGGGGATCATGCTGGCCGTGTTTCTGGCCGCCTATTTTATCCCCTTCACCGCGCCCCGTTTTCTGAACGGGTTGCACGAAGCCTTTTTCATGCTGCAGGAATACGCCCGCCTGCATGTTTTGCTCTGCCTGATCCCGGCCCTGTTCATCGCCGGGGCGGTGAGCGTTTTCATCAGCAAAGACAGTGTGATGCGCTATCTGGGGCCCAAGGCCAAAAAAGTTCTGGCCTATGGCGTGGCCTCGGTTTCGGGCGCCATCCTGGCGGTCTGCTCCTGCACGATATTGCCCCTTTTCAGCGGGATCTATAAACGCGGTGCCGGTCTCGGGCCCGCCGTGGCCTTCCTCTATTCCGGTCCGGCGATCAACATCCTGGCCATCGTGTTGACGGCGCGGATCCTGGGCCTGCAGATGGGCATCGCCCGGGCCGTGGGCGCGATCATTTTCAGCATCATCATCGGCCTGATCATGCATCTGATCTTCCGCAAAGAGGAAAACGTGCGCCAGCAGAACGGCGCAGGTTTTGCCTCTGATACTGAGGGCAGGCCGCTCTGGCAGACGATCGTCTATTTTGGCCTGCTGGTCCTGATCCTGATCACCCTGAACTGGGCAAAGCCAGGCAGTGCCACGGCTTCCGGTTTGATGGCCTGGATCTATGCCTGGCGCTGGATCGTGGCTGGCGTGATCGCCTTCCTTCTGGGCCTGAGCCTGAACCGTTTTTGTGGTTTCAAGCTACACAAGGTGCTGATCATCACTGCCGGCGTGGTTCTGGCTGGAATTCTCTTCCCCTCCATACCCACCCTGGCCTACGTGGTAGGCGTCGTGCTCCTCAGTCTCTTTCTCATCTTTGAAAAAGGAGAACTGAAGGACTGGCTTGATTCCACCTGGGATTTTGCCAAGCTGATCATACCACTGCTGTTCATTGGCGTGATGGTCGCCGGAGCGCTTTTGGGCCGTCCCGGCCAGGAGGCCTGGATCCCGTCATACTGGATTGAAACAGCAGTTGGAGGCAATTCGCTGCTGGCCAATTTCTTTGCCTCCATCTCCGGCGCTTTCATGTATTTTGCCACCCTCACCGAAGTTCCCATCCTCCAGGGCCTGCTGGGCAGCGGAATGGGCAAGGGGCCCGCCCTGGCTTTGCTTCTGGCCGGTCCGGCGCTTTCCCTGCCGAGCATGCTGGTGATCAACACCCTGCTGGGCTTCAAGAAAACCGCCACCTTCATCGCCCTGGTCGTGATCATGTCCACCTTCACCGGATCGATCTTTGGAGCTTTGTTCGGATGATCCTGCAGATCTTTAACCAACTGAGCCAGGCCCTCGCCTCCAATCCGGGGATCGCCCTGCTGGCCGCGTTTATCTGGGGAATCCTGAGTGTTTTGCTGAGTCCCTGCCATCTGGCCAGCATTCCTTTGATAATCGGCTATCTGGATGGACAAAAGGAGCTTAACACCCGCAAGGCGCTGAAGCTTTCCACCTTTTTCACCCTGGGCATCCTGGCGATGATGGCCTTGATCGGCCTGATCACCGGCCTGCTGGGCAGAATGCTCGGCGATGTGGGAAACTGGTCCGAGCCGGTGATGGGCGTGATCTTCATTTTCATGGCTTTTTTCATCGCCGATATAATCAAAATGCCGTCCTTCCTCAGCGGCGGCGTCGGAAATTCCGGGAGGAAGGGGATCTGGGGCGCCCTGAGCCTCGGTTTTCTGCTCGGAATAGCCCTGGGACCTTGTTCCTTCGCTTTCATGGCCCCGATCCTGGGGATCGTTTTCACCTCCGCCGGATCCCAATTCGTCTTTGCCCTCACTCTTGTGCTGGCTTATATCCTGGGCCACTGCCTGGTGATAATCCTGGCCGGGACTTTTGCCGGCTCGGTCCAATCCTATCTGAAATGGAGCAGTAATTCCAAAGGCACCAGGATCGTCCGGATCGTCTGTGGTGTGCTGGTTTTCATCGCGGGCCTCTACCTCATTTTAAAAAAATTCATACCCATATAAGGAGATAACAATGATAATCAAGATACTGGGGACAGGCTGCCCCAAATGCAAAAAACTGGAAGCCAATGCCCTCCAGGCCGTTAAAGACGCGGGCATCGAAGCCCAAGTGGAAAAAGTGACCGATCTGGATCAGATCATGGATTACGGGGTGATGCTGACCCCATCCCTGGTGATCGATGAAAAGGTGATAGCCAGCGGTAAAACCCTTTCTACTGAAGAGATCAAAAAGCTGATCAGCAAAGGAGTTTGAGATGGCTGAAGAAAAATGCGGCTGCAGCTGCTCTTGCGGCGACACCGGTTCCTGCGCTAGCGATTGCGTCACCAACGAAGCCCCCTCCAGCGTATATGCCTGCGCCGGAGCCAGCAATGTGGGCATCATCTCGCTGGGCCTGTCCATGGCCCTGCACCGGGAAAACCGCTATAAGATGGGTTGTTCGGTCTGCGTCGGAGCAGGTGATTGTTCCTGCGGGGACAGCCCTGATCCTGATGCACCCAAAGACCTGTTGATCGATGGCTGCAAGGTCGGCTGCCTGAAAAAGATGTTCGATAAACAGGGTAAAACCCATTACCATCACGTGATCGTCACCCAAATGGGCGTACGCAAGGAACCAACGTTTGATCAGGATCCAAAGACCCTAAAAAGGCTGATGCAAAAACTCAGCGACAAAGGCTTGTGAGGTTTGCCATGAAAAGTATCCTGATCCTGTTATCCGTATTGGTGCTGCTTGCCGCCTGCAGCGCCAGGAACAACGTCCCCTTCGATAATGGCGCTCAGAACGATAATCAGGAACTGGCGCGGGCTGAAGATCCTTCTCCGGATGACTCTGAAACTGGAAGTCAGGATGGAAAAAATCCCCAAAATACCGTGGAACCTCCTGAACCTGGGGAAAAACCTGAAGCAGAGCCTGAAAAACCCAAGGAAGTGGTGCCCCTGGTCACCTTTATAGAACTGGGTGCCGAATCCTGCATCCCCTGCCGGATGATGCAGCCCGTAATGAGGAATATCCAGTTGGAGTATGAGGGCTTGGTGGCAGTGGTTTTCTATGATCTCTACAAGGAAAGATGGGCCGGTCAGGAGTATAATGTCCGGGTGATGCCCACCCAGGTTTTCCTGGATATGGAGGGCCGCGAATTCTTCCGCCACGAGGGTTTTTATCCCCAGGAAGAGATCGAGAAGATGCTGGCCGAAAAGATCGGGGTCACCAAACCGAGATAGAATCCACCACAAGCCTGAACGCTCGCGGAAAACCTCTATCACATGCATTGCCAGGTTAGCAGACTATGCCCTTGGTCATGAACCACATGCGGGAGGTCCGATCATGAGCATATTGACCAACAAAGAGAAAGAGTTGGTGAGGATCGGCGCTGCCATGGGCAGCAACTGCATCGCCTGTATTGAGAACCATATTCCCCAAGCCAGGAAAGATCGTTTTCCTGAGCATATTCCTAGTTGATCCCATAGGTAAATTTATGAAATCGAAGCGGCTTATACGCTGCAAAAATTTCTTCACTCGCTTTATCATTTCTGGCATGCTCCGTCCTCTGTGCCAAGATGACGCTTGACAAAATTCTACACGAAAATAGTGCTTGCAAGGAGGATGAAAAATGGGAAAAGCAAAAAAAGTGGCTTCAGGCCATAATATGAAAAACTCCAACTCAGCAGATCCAATGAAGCATGCTCATCAGAAGCATAATTCTCATGAGGAGCATGAGGGTCATGATAAAAATAATGGGCATGACAGGCATGCAGGCCACAATATAGCATTGTTCCGCAACAGATTCAGGATATGCCTTCTGCTCTCTATTCCGGTACTATTCTGGGAACCGATGATACAGCATTGGTTCGGTTACCGGGCTCCTGTATTTCCTGGCTCGCAATACATTCCCGTCATTCTGGGCACCATCGTTTTCATTTATGGTGGTTGGATTTTTTTCAAGGGGGCTGCACGCGAACTATCGTCCCACCGCCCGGGAATGATGACCCTGATAGCGTTGGCTATCAGTGTTGCTTTCATCTATAGTTCCGCTGTGACCCTGGGATTTGAGGGAAACACGCTATGGTGGGAACTGGCAACACTTGTAACTATCATGCTGCTGGGACATTGGATCGAGATGCGTTCAATTTCCCAGGCCGAGGGAGCCTTGAAAGAACTCGCCAAACTGCTTCCAGATAAGGCTTTGAGATTTATTAATGAAGATCAGACAGAAGAGATATCGATTGAGCAGTTACAAGAAGGGGATCTGATCCTGATCCGCCCGGGAGCAAGCATCCCGGCTGATGGCATTGTGAGAAGAGGCAAAAGTTCTGTAAACGAGGCGATGATCACAGGTGAGTCCGATCCCGTCAGGAAACGGGAGAATGACAAGGTCATTGCCGGAACCGTCAATAGTGAAGGTTCCCTCCGCGTAGAGGTCAGAAAAACCGGGGAAAAGACTGCTCTGGCCGGCATCATGAGATTGGTGGAGCAGGCACAGAGTTCCCGTTCCCAGGTTCAATCTTTTGCCGACAGAGCGGCATTCATCCTGACAATAGCGGCGATAGTGGCGGCAGGACTGACACTGAGCATCTGGTTGACCCTGGGTGCAACTTTGCATTTTACCATTACCCGGGTTGTTACGGTACTGGTGATCGCCTGTCCTCACGCCCTGGGACTGGCAATACCCTTGGTGATAGCGATATCCACGACCCTCGCTGCCCGCAGTGGTTTACTGGTTCGGGACAGGCGCGGTCTGGAAGAAGCAAGAAAGCTCTCAGTTGTTGTCTTCGACAAGACCGGAACTCTCACTTTGGGAGAACACCGGGTGGTTGAAACAGTCGCAACTCCCGGCATCAAAAAAGACGAAGCCTTGAGCCTGGCAGCTGCGGCAGAACATGACTCGGAACATCCGATAGCTCAGGCTTTGCTCAGAAGCGCCCGGGAGAATAAACTGGAAGTGCCCGCCAGCAGGGACTTTAAGGCCATCCCGGGATATGGTGTGCGAGCCACCGTCTCAGGACGCGACTTAAAGGTCGGAGGTCCGGCAATGCTGAGTAAATACGCCTCCGATGTGCCGGAAGAATTACAACAATCTGCCGAAGGATTTGGCGCCAAGGGCCAGGCTGCCATCTATTTGTTAGAGGATGATAGGGTGCGGGCAGTATTTGCCATAGCCGATGCTCTCCGCAGCGAATCTTATGAGGCAGTCAAGAGCCTCAAGCAAAAGGGTTTGGAAGTAGCCATGCTTACCGGAGATTCCCAGGCGGTCGCCGAAAATATAGCCAAAGAATTGGGAATAGATAAAGTCTTTGCTGAGGTATTACCCCAAAACAAAGCTCAGAAGATCAAGGAATTGCAAGAACAGGGTAAGTTTGTGGCAATGGTCGGTGATGGAGTGAACGACGCGCCGGCACTGTTAACAGCAGATATCGGCATTGCCATCGGAGCGGGGACCGATGTGGCAGTGGAAGCAGGCGATATCGTCCTGGTACGGAATGATCCGCGGGATGTGGCAAGAATCGTCAAACTGAGTCATGCCACCTACCGTAAAATGCTCCAGAATCTCTGGTGGGCGGCAGGATACAATATAGTTGCCATTCCACTCGCAGCGGGTGCTCTGATTTGGGCGGGCATTCTGCTCGTGCCGGCAGTGGGCGCCATCCTGATGTCCGCCAGCACAGTTATAGTAGCGGTCAACGCCCAGTTATTGAGAAGGATCGATATTTGATTTTATTTGTTTTAAATAGAAAAACGGAGTATCTTTTTTACAGGGCATGAATTACAAAGGGAGTTGATATGAAAGAAGAGCTTAATATCAGAGTTTCAGGAGAAGCCGGGCAAGGTATGCAAACCATCGGCACCGTATTGGGTAAAGTTTTCAAAGAAGCGGGATATTATATTTTCTCCAATCTCGATTATATGTCGAGGGTCAGAGGTGGTAATAATTTCTATCAGCTCCGCATTGCCACAGTACCAAAGAGCTGCCCGAAAAAGAAGATAGATCTGCTGATACCTCTCTCCAAGGAAGCATTGAACCTTCATCAGGAAGCGCTTGATAAAGATGGACTGGTAGTAGTAGATAAAGAGGAGTTTAAACTGGACGAATGCGAGTACTATATCTGTATCGACTATTTTAGACTCGCCAGGGAAGCCGGAGGGAGTGATATTTACATAAATTCCGTCTGCTCGGGAATCCTGGCAGCAATGACAGGCATTGATCTGGAAATTGTTACCAAAGTCCTCGCCGGCATGTTTTCCCGAAAAGGGGATAAGATTGTCGAAAACAATGTCCTGGCTGCTGAATTGGGCTATAATGAAACAAGCGAAAAATACAGCTCAGAGAATCTCAATATGGCGAAACCGCCGGGAAGTCCCCAATACATGCTGGACGGCAAACAGGCTGTCGCTCTGGGAGCCATATCCGCAGGTTGTAAATTCTATTCGGCGTATCCCATGAGTCCCTCCACCGGAGTGATGAATACAATTGCCCGTTACATGGACAAATTCGGAATCATAGTTGAACAGGCTGAAGATGAGATAGCGGCGGTTAATATGGCCATTGGTGCTTCCGCAACGGGGGTCAGAGCCATGACCTCCACTTCGGGAGGTGGATTTGCTCTAATGGGAGAAGGGATAAGCCTGGCAGGAATGACTGAAACTCCTCTGGTTGTGGGTAATTTTCAAAGACCCGGACCTGCCACAGGTTTTCCCACCAGAACTGAACAGTCAGACCTCAATCTGGTCCTTGGTGCCGGACACGGTGAGTTTGCCAAAGTCATCTTCTCGCCTGGTTCTATTGAAGAGTCCTTCTATCTCACTAAAAAGGCGTTCAACATGGCAGAGAAATACCAGATCCCTGTGATTATTCTCTCCGACCAATTCCTGGTGGATTCAACAAGAAACCTTGATAAACTTGATTTTGACAGGGAAGCTAGCGAACGCAACATTCTCTCTCATGAATCTGCAAAAGAGATCAAAGACTATAAACGCTACAAACTTACTTCTTCAGGTATATCTCCTCGGGCTATCTTTTCCCAAATTGATGATGTCATCTATATTGATAGTGATGAGCACACGGAAGAAGGACATATCACTGAAGATGCTGATATCAGGGTCAAGATGGTCAGGAAACGTTTCCAGAAGAAGATGACTGCTTTGCTTGACGAGTTTGTCGATCCGACAACCTATAATTTGGAAAATGCAGAGGCTGTTTTCTTTTGTTTCGGATCGGTGTTGGGTCCTCTGTGGGAATGCCTGGAAGAGATCAACGATCCGAAATTGGGTATGGTTCATCTTTCCCAGGTATGGCCACTGAACTCCCAAAAGATCAACGCACTGGTTAAGAATAAAAAGAGAGTTTTCAGTGTCGAGAATAATGCCGAAGGACAACTTTCCAAACTGTTGCGCCGGGAAACAGGAATAAGTGTGGATGGTTCGATTCTCAAATATGACGGCAGACCTTTCACCCTGGAAAGCTTGATGAAACAAATCAATGACGTTGTTTCATCCTGAGGGAGGAATTATGGAACTACAAGAATACAAAAGCAAGGATCCTATCGCATGGTGTCCGGGATGTGGAAATTTCGGTATTTTAAATGCCGTTAAAAGGGCTTTGGCAAATTTGGATCAACCCCCCAATAAAACATTGTTCGTGTCAGGAATCGGGCAGGCGGCAAAGCTGCCCCATTATATTAGAGCCAACTGTTTTAACGGTTTACACGGAAGAGCCTTGCCGGTTGCCGCAGCAGCAAAGATGGTCAATCCTGACCTTCAGGTGATAGTTGATACCGGTGATGGAGATTGCTATGGTGAAGGGGGCAATCATTTTATCCACAACATCAGGAGAAATATTGATATTACAGTTATTGTGCATAACAATCAGATCTATGGTTTGACCAAAGGACAGGCCTCCCCCACAAGTGATCCCGGCATGAAAACCAAGGTCCAGAGCAAAGGTGTGGTGCTCAACAGATTCAATTCCCTGGCAGTCGCCATTGCAGCCGGATGTGGGTTTGTGGCCCGGGGCTTTTCACGCCGGATCGAGGATCTGTCTGAGATCATTGAAGAGGCTGTCAAACATCGGGGTTTCTCTTTGGTTGAGGTAATGCAACCCTGCGTCTCTTTCAATAAATTAAACACTTATGATTGGTATGCAGACAGGCTCTATGATGTTAAAGAGAACGGCTCTTATGAACCTGAGAATCTGCACAATGCCCTGTCCAAGGCATTGGAATGGGGCGATAAAATTCCGATGGGGATAATCTACCAATCTCAAGATAGGTCCTACCTGGAAAAGCTGGGGTTGGGCCAGAATCTTCTGCTTAACCAGCAAAACAATGATATTAAAGAAATATTCGAAGATTTTACCTGATGTACCATTCTATTTTAAATAGACGCCATAAAATTGTGCAAAATGGTCACCACTTTTCTGCTCCACAAGTAGATAGTTTTTTTCCTATCTGGATTTTATCATGCTTTTAGCTGACCAAACTTTATCCGGCGGAATGTTTTAATAACCAAATACCAAAGGAGTGAAAATGGCAAAAATAGCTGTAATAATTGATGCCCTTTTTGAAGATTCCGAATATTCTGAACCTAGTTCAGCTTTTAAAAAAGAAGGACATCAAATCATTCATATAGGTCTGAAGAAAAATACCAAAGTCACCGGTAAAAGAAACCAGATAACGATTCAGATTGACGAGAACATCAGCGATATTGCGGTAGATGATTTTGATGCTCTTCTTGTTCCGGGTGGCTTTTCACCGGACAAACTGAGAGCTTATCAAGAACCGGTTGAATTTGTCAGGAATTTTGTCCTAAAAGGGAAGCCGGTCTTTATGATCTGTCATGGACCTCAACTTCTTATAAACGCCAAAGTCTTGGAAGGACGCAAAATCACAGGCTGGAAATCGATAAAACAAGATATAATAAATGCCGGGGCTGAATACCAGGATCAGGAGGTTGTGGTTGATGGTAATCTGGTTTCCAGTAGAAGCCCAGCTGATTTGCCGGCATTTATCAAAGCCAGTTTGGCTAAATTGAAAAATTAAAGGAGATTTAAGATGAAAAACGATCTGTTTAGTGTTGAAGGACATGTGGCAATTGTAACCGGAGGTAGCCGTGGTCTAGGCAAAGCAATGGCTGCGGGTCTTGCTCAAGCTGGAGCCAAAGTCGTCATAGCGGATATCTTGGACCCTTCCGAAACAGTTGAGGAGATTACAAAAGACGGTTCCCACGCTTTGGGGATAAAAGTAGATGTAACCAAAAAGGAAGATGTAGAAAACATGGTCGGCAAGACTATCGAGAAATTCGGACATATCGATATCCTGGTCAATAATGCCGGCATCCTGAGAACGGGCAAGGCAGAAGATCTTAGCTTGGAAGACTGGAATAAGGTGATACAGGTGAACTTGACCGGACAATTTATCTGTGCCCAGGTGGTTGCAAAGCACATGCTAGAACGAGGGAAAGGAAATATCATTAACATCAGTAGTATTGCAGGATTAAGAGGTTATCCAGGATCGGTGGTTTACAGTGCTGCCAAAGCAGGTTCAATCATGATGACCAAAACCTGTGCAGCAGAATGGGGGCATACCCTCCGGGTAAATGCTATCTGCCCCGGTGTTTTCGCCAGTGACATGACAGATGATTTTCTCAAAGATGAAAAATTCATGCAAGATCTGAAGCAAAAAGTGCCGATGGGACGTCATGCTACGCCAGATGAACTGATTGGTACCGTCATATATCTTGCTTCAAAGGCTTCCAGTTACGTAAACGGTCATGAACTGGTTATTGACGGAGGCTGGATATCCGCTTTATAATAACTCAGACACCAAGCTTGAGAGTGAAGCCCTGAAAAGTAAGACTACAGAAGCTTATGAGCCTGGGTATGCAGAGTAAAACTGCTTCAGTTCATTGAGCAGTACCTTGGCTGATCGAAGTAAATTAAAATGACGCGATACAGACATAACCGGCAAAATCCGGAGCAATAACTCTCCAAGCAGTGTAAACCCATCACAAAACGGATTTGAATGATATGAATGTAACCAATAACCAGTTAAAAAAGGTGCTTGTGCTCTGCACCGGCAATTCCTGCCGTAGCATCATGGCTGAGGCCCTGATCAACCACCATCTGGGCGACAGATGGCAGGCTTTTTCGGCCGGGACGGATCCCTCGGCGGTCAACCCCCTGGCCCAAAAGGTGCTGGAGGAACTGGGGATCGACACTTCCGGGCTGCGTTCCAAATCCGTGGCCGAATTCCTGGATCGTGACGACCTGGACCTGGTGATCACTGTTTGTGACCATGCCAGGGAATCCTGCCCAGTATTCCCCCACCCGGTGGACCGCATCCACATCGGCATCGAGGATCCCGCGCCTTTCAGCAATGAAGCGGAAAGTTTCGCCCTGCCGAAATTTCGCGCAACTCGGGAGCGAATCCGAAATTTGGTCCTTACATACCTGGAAGAAGTCTGAATAACCCCATTTAGTGATGGAGATCCAAGGAGAAGATCAATGAATCAAGTTCCAAAAGAACAGCTTGAGGCCTGGCTTTGGGAACTTTGCGAGGATCCGGCCGGCAGAAGCGTGGGCACATCCGCGAACCGCAAAGCCAGTGATCTGTTTGCCCGGATCGCCCGTGAATGCGAGGCTGAACTGGTCACAGAGGAATTTGACTGCCTGGACTATGAGCCGGGAAGCGTGGAACTGAACGCTTCCGGAGAAAGTTTCGCAGCCTGGGCATCGCCCTTCAGTTTGGGTTGCGACCTTCACGCCACGCTGCTTGCCGCCTCCACTTTTCAGGAACTCGAAGGTCTGGACCTGAGGGATAAGATCCTGCTCCTGCATGGAGAATTGGCCGGTTCCCAGATCATGCCCAAAAACTTCCTCTTTTACAATCCGGAGGAGCATCAAAAGCTGGTCAAGCAGTTGGAAGAATCCGGTGTCGCCGCGATCATCAGCGCCACCAAAAAGCAACCGGATCTAAACGCGGCGGTGTATCCCACCCCCATGTTCGAGGACGGGGATCTGGATATACCCTCGGTTTTTCTGAGCGAGGAGGAGGGTCGCCGGCTGCTCCCCCAGGTTGACCAAAAGATCAGGCTGACCAGCACAGCCCGCAGGATCCCGGCCCGGGCCTGGCATATCCTGGCCGCATTCGGCAGCAGAAACAGCCGCAAGATATTGATCTGCAGCCACCTGGACACGAAAAAGGGGACTCCCGGAGCCTTGGACAATGCCGGGGGGACCATTGTCCTGATGGCCCTGCTTGATCTGCTCCGCGATTATCACGGTCCCTGGAGGATAGAGCTCATGCCCTTCAATGGGGAGGATTATTATGCCGTGCCTTCAGAGATGATCTACCTCAGGGATTTTGATCCCAAAAAGATGGAGCTCTGCCTGAATCTGGACGGGGTGGGACTGAAGGATACCCGGACCGGTATCTGCCACTTCAACCTGAGCCGGGAACAGGAGAAGCGGATCAATTCAGCCTTCGCGGACACCGCGCGTTACTGTGCAACCGAACCCTGGATCCAGGGCGACCATGCCATCTTTGCCATGCAGGGCGTGCCAGCGGCAGCTTTCTGCACCCAGGATATGCGCAGGCTTTTTGAGGATATAGCCCACACTGCCAAAGACACCCCTGCCCTCGTCGATACCGCAAAACTCTCCGGGATCGCGACAGACCTTTATAAATTTATAACAAGCTACCCGGTTTCATAGCCGTCAAGCCAGGGAGCAAAAACTCTTGACTAAAGCAGCCGGGCAATAATCCTCGCTTTTATGAAGAGCAGAAACAAGAGCAAGCTTTGGCTGGCGCGCAAATACCTGAAGGGACAGGGAACCGGATTGATCGATCGCTCGCATTGGCTCACGATCGCGGGGATCACCCTCGGGGTCACCGCCCTGATCTGCGTGAGCAGCGTGATGAACGGTTTTCGCGACGATATCATGGGCCGGATCACCGGCACCCTGAGCGAGATCCGCATCAGCAAAGCCGACGGTTCCCCCCTCGCGGAATACTCCCCCCTGCTCGATGAACTCCATGGCGAGGGTTACCACGCCGCGCCGGTGATCCGCAACGAGCTGGTCCTCAAGCGGGGAGACACCATTCTCACAACGCTCTGTTTTGGTATCGACCCCCGGCTTCACGCCCGGGTCAGCCGCGCCATCCAGCCCCCAACAACGAACGGCGGGGCAGACACCCAGGGCCTCCTGGCAGGCAACCTCATGGGGCCGGAGTTTGCCGCAGGCGGCATAGCGCTGGGAGCGGGCCTGGCTGCCAGGCTCAATGTTTTCCCCGGCCAGGAGGTGCAATTGCTTTCTCCCCTGTTCGACGTCCCCACAGCCTTCGGGCTTTTGCCCAGGGTACGCTCCCTGCGCGTGGCGGCGGTCTTCTCCGCCGGAATGCCCGAATATGACGAATCTTTCAGCTACATCCACCTGGATACTGCCCGGTATTTCAGCGGTTATACCAATGAGGCTGATTATATTGAGGTCAAGACACCTGATTTCCGTAGATCGGTCCGTTACGCGCAGGCTCTGCGGGAAAAACTGCCCGGCTTCCGGGTGGAGGATTGGAGCTCCTATGATTCCAGCCTCTACGGCGCGATCCGTTTTGAAAAATACATGATGTTCGTGATCATGCTCTTCATGTATATCATTGCCTCCTTCAACCTCACGGGGAACATGTTGAGATCCATATCGCAGAAGAAACGCGAACTGGGATTGCTCAAAGCCTTCGGCTACCACGAAAACGACCTGCGGGATCTTTTTCTTTACCAATCCCTCATCCTTTCCAGTATCGGGATAATCCTGGGGATCGCCACTGCCACGGTCCTGCTCCTGATCCAAAATGCATACTCCGTGATCTCGCTGGACATGGGCGCCGCCGGTTTCATGCCCCTGCCCGTCAGATTTGCCGCGCTGGATTACCTCGTGGTAATTCTTGTTTCCTACCTTGTGACCCTGATCAGCGTGATCTTCCCCCTCAAAAGGCTAAAACGCATCAACGCGGTGGAGCTTATCCGCCAGACAGCATAAATAAAGAGGTACAAAAATGGATAGAAAGGAACTATACACCATGGCGATCGATCAGGAAGTGCGGTCGCAGAACCTGTATGAAATCCTCGCCAAAAGTTTCCGCAATTCCCAAACCAGCTCATTTTTCCGGGAACTGCTGCTTTTGGAAAAAACCCATGAGGAAAAACTCCGCCAGGCCTGCGCCAGGGAATTCCCCGGCCTGGAGATCCAGGTCGAGGGACGCCTGAAGCAGGACCTGAAAGGCCTGGACGTTTCCGACCCCAAGGCGCTTTTAAATTTCGCCATCTCACGGGAGGAAACTGCCCGCGACCATTACAAGGATTTCGCCGCCCAGACCCAGGACCCCGGTTTGAAAGAAATGCTCCTGGGCCTCGCTGATGAGGAAGAGGAGCATAAATCCTTGTTGCTCACCGAAATACAGAGGATGCAGGGCGCCTTGACCTGGTTCGATCCCAGCGAACTCAACGGCCTGATGGAGCATTGAAGCCGACCATCCACTCCAGGGGAAGACATTATGGATAAAGACCAGACCGATTTCCTGTCTGAAGCCGTGGCGGAAGAGCAAACAGCGCCCCTGGCGGACAAACTGCGCCCCAAAACCCTGGAGGAGCTGCGTGGGCAGGGGAAACTGGTGGCGCCGGATTCCCTGCTCAGCAAGATGATCTCCAGCGGGGAATACCATTCCTTCATCCTCTGGGGCCCGCCCGGCACTGGCAAGACCACCATTGCCCGGATCATCGAGCGTGCCTCCGGCCACCGTTTCATTCAGTTCAGCGCCGTGCTTTCCAGCATCCGCGACGTCAAGGCTGTGATGAAGGACGCCCAATACGCGCACCGGCACCGGAACGAGCGCACCATCATCTTCATCGACGAGATCCACCGCTTCAACAAAGCCCAGCAGGACGCCTTCCTCCCCTATGTGGAATCCGGAAGCGTGATCCTGATCGGCGCCACCACGGAAAACCCCTCCTTCGAGGTCATCCCGGCGCTTCTCTCGCGCTGCCATGTCTTCGTGCTGGAAATGCTTTCCGAAGAGGATCTTCAGGCCATCATCTCCAGAGGCTTCAAGGAGCTTGACCTGGAGGAAGGTCCCGCCGTCACGGGCTGGCTGGCCCGGCAAAGCGGAGGTGACGCGCGCCGGGCTTTGAACCAGTTGGAACTTCTGGAACCCTATCTGCGGGAAAATCCGCATCCAGAGATCAAGGACCTGGCCCGGGTGCTGGAAAAGAAGACGATGTTTTACGATAAGGACCGCGAGGAGCATTACAACCTCATCTCCGCCCTGCACAAATCCCTGCGCGGCTCGGATCCCCAGGCCGGTTTGTACTGGCTGGCGCGCATGCTGGAGGCGGGCGAGGATCCGCGCTATCTGGTGCGCCGCCTGATCCGCTTCGCTTCGGAGGATATCGGCCTGGCCGATCCCCAGGCTCTGGTGCAGGCCATCGCCGCCAAGGAGACCGTCATGTTCCTGGGCATGCCGGAGGCCAACAACGCCCTGGCCCAGCTGGTGGTCTATCTGGCCACCGCGCCCAAAAGCAACGCCCTTTACACCGCCTATTCACAAGCGGCCGATGATGCCCGCCAGACCAGCCACTACGGGGTTCCCCTGCACATTCGCAACGCGCCCACCCAGCTCATGAAAGACCTCGATTACGGCAAGGATTACAGATACGACCACGAATTCGAGAACAAATACTCCTACCAGAAGTATTTTCCGGAAAAGATGGAGGAAAAGACCTATTACACGCCAGGCGAATTCGGCTTTGAAAAGGAGATCGCCAAGCGCATCCAGTGGTGGCTGAAACTCCGCCAGAAAAAGGACGGGTGAGCCGGAAAACTAGATCCAGCCACATCGGATCCCATCTCCCCCTCTTGATCAAAGCAACCCCAGGCATGCCTTTCCCGATCCACCAGCCAGTTTCGGCTGTTGGGTCCCTGTTCATCCTGCCCGCGTCAGCCTGAGGTAAAAAGGGCGCCAAGATCCATTCCCATAGTGAATGAGGCCTTCACACAAAGCCTTGTGATAAAATATCATGGCTAAATTACTCAGGGTTGCAGATTGCTGACCCCCCCCTCATGGCTTTGTCATCCACTATGTTTATGTGCCTTGGAAAACACGGTGTAATTTTCCGTTCTTCCGCAGGCTAAATCTATTCGGCTTAGGTAGATACAGTCCTGCGGTCAGGCCTGGCAGTTGATCATCCAGTTGATCCCGAATTTATCCACCAGCATACCGAAATAATCCCCCCAGAAGGTGACCTCCAGGGGCATCACGACCTTTCCGCCGGCGGCCAGCTTGCCAAAGATCTCATCGACCTCCTCCCGGTTTTCGGCACTTACCATCAGGAAGAGGTTGTCCCCAAAAGTGGCGGTCTGGCCAAAGGTTTTGAGGGAATCCGCCCCCATCAGCACGGTCTCCTTGCTGATCGGCAGGGACATGTGCATGATCTTTTGGGAATCCTCCCCGGAAAGCTGGTGCCCGGAACCTGCGGGCATATCCTTGAACCTTGCCACGTAGGGGAATTGGCCGCCGAAAACGCTCTTGTAAAACTCGAAGGCCTCCTCGCAATTTCCGTTGAAGCTGAGATAGGGATTGATGGTGATCATTGTTTCTCCTTAATTTCTTGTTTGGATATGGTCAGGTTCATCTGCATGGATGGCCCGCCAAAACCTCAGTGCGCCTCGAACCAGCTTTTCCCGTGGGAGATGTCCGTCTGCAGGGCGACGGTCTTCCTGTATTTTTCCGGCAGGGCGTCCTCCATGGCTTTGCGGACCAGCTTTTGGGCTTTGTCCAGGTAATCCTTTTGCACCTCAAAGACCAGTTCGTCGTGCACCTGGAGGATCATGCGGATCTTCTTCTCATCCAGGATCTTTGCGTGGATACTGATCATGGCGATCTTGATCAGGTCGGCGGCGCTGCCCTGGATGGGCATGTTCACGGCGATCCTCTCCGCTTCGGCGCGCAGGCCCTGGTTGCTGCTGTTGATGTTCTTCAGATACAGCCTTCTGCCGAAGATCGTGCTGCAATAGCGCTTTTGGCGTGCCTCGCGCTTCTGCCCTTCGATGTAGTCCTGGATCGAGGGGAAGCGCTCGAAATACTTTTTGATCATTTCCTTTGCTTCCTCTGTGGGGATCCCCAGTTCGCGGGAAAGCTTCTTCTGCCCCATGCCGTAGAGCAGGCCGAAATTGATCGTCTTCGCCCCGCGCCGTTCCTCCTTGGTCACTTTGTCGATGTCCTTGCCGGTGATCATGGCGGCGGTCTGCTTGTGGATGTCCAGGCCTTTCTGGAAAGCCTCGATCAGTTTGTCGTCCCTGGACATCAGCGCCAGCAGGCGGAGTTCGATCTGGGAATAATCCGCGGACATGATCGCCCAATCCTTGCCTCCGGCGATGAAGGCCTTGCGGATCGAGCGGCCCAGTTCCGTTCGAATCGGGATGTTCTGCAGGTTCGGGTTGGAGGAGGAGAGCCTGCCCGTCGAGGCGACGGTCTGGTTGAAGGAGGAGTGGACGCGCCCAGTATCAGTGTTCACCAGCTTGGGCAGGGCGCTCACGTAAGTGGATTCCAGCTTGTTGAACATCCGGTACTGGATCAGCTTGTCCGCTATCGGATAATCCTCCGCCAGGCTTTCCAGGACCGTGTTATCGGTCGAGTATCCGCTCTTGGTCTTCTTTTTGGGCGGGAGGTTTTTCTCCTCGAAGAGCACCTTGGCCAGCTGCTGGGTGGAATTGATGTTGAATTCATGCCCCGCGTATTCGTGGATCTCGTCTGTCAGTTTTTCCAGTTCCTTGTTGATGTCGCGGGAGATATCCTTGAGCACCTTTTCGTCCAGGCTCACGCCGTTCTCCTCCATCCTCTGCAGGACGGGTATCAGCGGCAGTTCGATCTCCTCATAGAGTTTCTTCAGGCCCGTGACCTCGAGGCGCTTGGCGTAGATCGGGTGGAGGCGGAAAACCGCCCAGGCGTCCTCGGCCGAATACTCGCAGGCCTTTTCCACGTCCACGAGGTCGAAGGTCGTCTTGTTCTTCTTGTCCAGCAGATCCGAGATCGGGATCATCTTATGATTGAGCTCGGTCTCGGCACAGGCGTCCAGGGAATAGTTGTTCGTGCCGGGGTCGAGGATATAGGCGGCAAGCATGGTGTCCCAGATGGGATTGTCAAGATCCCAGCCGTGTCGTTTGAGCACCATCAGGTCAAACTTCAGGTTGTGCCCCAGGATCAGCTTTTTTGCCAGGCTTTGCTTGAGTTTTTTCAGAGTTTTCTCGCGGGGAAGGTTGTCGTGCATCTGGTGCCCCAGGGGCAGATACCACGCCTCGCTGTCCTTGACGCAGAGGGATATCCCCACCAGGCCTGCCCGCATCGGATCGAGGGCATCTGTCTCCGTATCCAGGCTGACGGCCTCCGCGTCTTTGAGTTCCTTCAGCAATTTGCTCAGATTATCCCCGCCGGCAAGAACGGGTTTGAATTTATTGGGCATCTTTCCTCCTTTGTTGCCTGGATTTTCACCCTCGAAGATATCACCCTGGACATCCCCCTCTTCGGCATCAGGGTCATTTTGCTCGCCATAGCGCTTTTCGATCCTGCGTTTGAGAGAGGGCATCTCATAGCGCTCGAGGAATTTGACCGCCTCTTTGAGCTGGCTGTAATCGAACACAAGGTTTTCGGGCGCGGGAAG
>CAYRVG010000026.1:0-31726 GCA_964427765.1 uncultured Candidatus Cloacimonadota bacterium | reverse complement strand
TTGAGGTGGGATGATCCAGCCAGCCCTCCTCAACAAGGGGAACGAAGAGGGGGCAGGCAAGTGAAAATACCCGGGCATGCGGCTGGATCTTCTCAATGGCCGTCTTATAAGCTTGGGAACGCACGGTTCCCTGGGTACCTATCACCCCGATCCGATTATTATTGCTCAGTTTCACCGCCATTTCAGCACCGGGATCAATAACCCCGATAATGGGTATGTCGGTTATTTCCTTAAGTCGTGGCAAGGCAACCGAGGAAGACGTATTGCAGGCGACAACCAGGATCTTAATCCCCTTCTGAAGCAAGAAACGGGCATTCTGCACGGAATATTCGATTATCGTGTTTTCGGATTTTGGACCGTAGGGAACACGGGCAGTATCGCCAAAATAGATCAGATCTTCCTGCGGGAATGCTTCCCGGATCGATTTGTAAACTGTCAGACCGCCTACGCCAGAGTCAAATATCCCAATGGGTTGCTTCATTTTTCACCTGCGTTTTCTTCGTTTTGAACCACTTTTTTTCCGCTCCCGCTTATAGTCAACCGCATTTCTGCCTTTGTTTTGCTTGGATTTACGCAATACACTGTCCGATGGACTTTTGTGTTTTGGTGCTGAAATTTGGGCATGATGTTCGTGGGCATTAACCACCTGCTGTAGTTGTAAATAAACATCGTCACTAACATCCATTATCTCAACTAATACTTTATCCATTAGCTGGAAGTAATCATTATTATTAGGATTTACAAAACGCATTTCTCTGTCTTTGTAGATCCATTTACCCTTTGGCAGTTGCGATGTCTCCAAAATCGCGTTTATGGGAATCTCGTTGAGCCGCACGATCAATCCCCGGGATTTGGCGGAAATGACAAGGCCGCTGAATTTTTCACCTATGCGCTTTGTCATATAGGCCATGCTGTAGTTCCTTTCAATATCACGCTCGGCCTGATCTGCCTGCAGTTCCTGCTCCGAGGCGATCGTGGCATGATGCATGATCTGTTGTTTGGAGAATTCGGCATTGCTGCTGCGCAAAATGTGGATCTTGCAGAGGTGGTGGATGATCAGGTCGCAGAGTCGGCGGATGGGGCTGGTGAAGTGGGTGTAGGTTTCCATCCCCAGGCCAAAATGGCGGATGTGTTCCGTGGAGTATTTGGCCTTTTTCATGCTGCGCAGGATTATGTGGTCAAAAACCCTGTGATATTCTTTCCCGGGAAGTGAAAGCAACAGGTATTGGATGGAAGCGTTGAGGTTTTCACGTTCGTAGTAGCTTATGCCATAATAGGATAGCAATTCGATAAGCTTTTCGATCCTTTCAAGGTCCGGGTCTTCGTGGATGCGGTAGATCGTGGTGGGGGAGAGCCGGGTCAGTTTCTTGGCCACGTATTCGTTGGCCACGAGCATGAAATTCTCGATGAGTTTGTGGGATTCGGTTTCCTCGGCCAGATTGAATTTATGGATCAAACCCTCATCATCATATTGGTATTCCAGTTCCGGGAGGTCAAAGTGGATGTAACCTTCATCCAGCCTCTTTTTGGAAAGCAGGGCAGAAAGCTTGCGGGATTCTTCCAAAGCGTTTACCAGTTCATCGGAAAGATCCGATTTCTGATTTTCAAAAAGATCGTCCACATCCTCATAGCTCAAACGGAAATTACTGCGGATAACGGTTTCCGCCAATTTTTGCCTCAAGACCTTACCCTGGTTGTCAAATTCGGTTATGGCGGTCATTGTAAGTTTGTCTTCATCTGGACGCAGGCTGCAGACTTTGTTGGATAGTATCTCGGGCAGCATGGGTATGACCTTTTTGGGGAAATAGAAGCTGTTACCACGTTCGGCAGCCTCTTTGAAGATATTGCCGCCGGGTTTTACGTAATGGGCCACATCGGCTATATGGACATACAAACGCCAGCCATTGTCTATCTTTTCAATGGATATCGCGTCATCAAAATCCTTGGCTGAAGCAGGATCTATCGTGAAGGTGAAAACATCGCGCAGATCTTCCCGGCGTGATATTTCCTTTGCTGATATATCCTGAGGTATGTCCTGCGCTTCCTGCTGCACCATCTCCGGAAAATCCAGAGGCAGATTGTACTGGCGGATCACAGCCATAAGTTCCACCTGCGGATCACCGGAGGGCCCCAAAACCTCGATCACTTTTCCCACCGGCCTTTTCCCCAACTCGGGATTACCCCAATTTGTGACCTGCAGAACGACTTTCTCTCCTTCCTGAGCCTCGCCGAGGTCGCTGACCTCAAGCCAGTTATGTATCTTTAGATTGCTGCTGATAAAATAGTAACGGTTGTTCGATGAACGGATGTCCCCGGCCATAATTTCGTTTGCCCTCTTCACGATCTTGCGAATGTGAGCGTAATCCGATTTACCTTTCTTATAGTGGGGCTCGATCAACACCACATCGTTGTGATAGGCATTCAGAGTGTTGTCACTATTGACGAAAAAATCCCCTTTCTCAGTCCGGATAAACGCGTAGGATTGATTTTTCGCCATGGGCGTGGCATCAAATTTTCCTTCGATAAGGCGTGGATTGGTTTTGCCATCTTTTGGCTCGGGTTCATTTGTTTCCACTGCTTTATCCGTGAGCCTGTATTTCCTGCTTTTTTTTGCTATGACGCCTTCAGCCATGAGTGATTGCAAAGTTTCCGAGAGCAGGGACTTTTCCCTTTTCACAAGTTTCATCTCATGTACGAGTTCGTTGTATGATAAAGGGGTGTTGTTGTTTTCCCTGAATTTCTTTAAAATCCTGTCGCTTATATTATGATTCTTCATATATTCCTCAGTATCTTTTTCCAATTTTCCGGGTTAGTATTTCAATTAATTTGTCTTTTTCAACACGATCCCTGGAAAAGCGCAAAGACTGACCCCGGAAAGTGTCCAGGCGCCTTGGCATCTTGAAAGTGCTGAGCATGATCCCCCGCTTGTCGGAGTAAAAACAGCCAAAATCGCTGTATTTGCGGGTGATCTTGATAAATAAATAGTGTATCTCGATCTCATATTCATAGAGAATATAAGTGGTGGGGATGAAGTAGGGGAGAAGGCTGCCCAAAACCAATAGCATCCCCAGGATGTAGTACAAAGGCTGCTGCCATTGTTCGACGCTAACATTCCAGAGAAAATAGGCCAGAAAAAGCAAGAAAACAACGAGCAGAATTGATGCCAGGGGTCTTTCCACAAAAGGCCAGGAACGCCAGGTCAGAAGGGGTTCACGCGACATTTTGCACGATCTCCCGGCATTTTTCTATCTCTTCCTTGAGAACAAGGATATACTCAAAAGTGCTGGGCGTGGAAAACTTCGATCCCAGTGTGTTGGCCTCACGTTGCATTTCCTGCAGGACAAAGTTCAGGCTCTTTCCATTGTCTTTGGTATTATTCATCGTGCTCCTGAACGTTTCCAGATGACTCCTCAGACGTGACAATTCCTCATGTATGTCATACTTATCTATGTAAATAGCCAATTCCTGGAAGAGACGCTGCTCAAGATTCTCATTATTGGTGGATTGCATGATTTCCACAATCCGCTTTTTCAGGTTTTCATACAGTTCTTCCTTGAAAGGCTTGATCTGGCTTTCTATCTGTTTCAGGGCATCCGACATCTGACTGATCGATCTGCTTAGGGTTTCCTTCATGTTTTCTGCTTCGGCGGAAAGTGATTTTATAAGTTCTGACAGGGCTTTGTCCAATGTTTTATCCAGAATACTCAGTATCTCTATATCCTCATCCAGGTCATTCGCAGATTCAATTATCCCCGGCTCCTTGAGGAGAAATTCCAGGGAGATCTCATCCTCGAGGTTCAGGGTTTGCTTTGCTGCCTGAACGATCTCATAATACTTTTTCAGTTTGGTGGCATTGAGATTTATCCTGGGCTCACGGTGGTCCGTCAGATTGGTGCGGACTTCGATTGTTCCCCGGCAAAGGGAAGATGACAGGCGTTTACGAACTGTATATTCAAAAAAACTTATCTCACGGGGAATATACAATCTCAGTTCAAGATATCTTCCATTGATGGATTTGATCTCGATCTCGAGATCGAGATCATTCTCGTGGAATTTTGCTTTTCCATAACCGGTCATGCTCTTCATGATTTCTCCAATTCATTGCAATAGAGGGCAGGGAAGAGTGCCTTTGATGGCAGGCACTTATCATATATGTGCATAAGTTTACATAACATGTCTTATCTACATATTCCTTTATTTGCTACTCGCAGATGAGAGTCCCCGCGGTGGCATCTATTACTTTGGCTTTTTTTAGTGTTCCGATTTCTGATCCATCCCCGCTCATGACAGCGACTTTAAAATCATCCGTCTTTCCGGAAACTTGCTGGCTGGATTTTTTGCTCAGATCTTCCACATAGATCTCCACGACATTTCCTATTTGGGCGGAAAATTTTTCCAGGGTTATCTTTCTTTGCAATTCGATCATTCTTTGCAGGCGCTCCAATCGCTCGCTTTCAGGCACCTGGTTTGGCCATCCTGATGCCGGTGTACCCTCACGTTCACTGTATTTGAAGCAAAAGGCATAATCAAAACGGATCGTTCTCATGGCATCCAGGGTATTTTCAAACATGGCATCTGTCTCACCAGGGAAACCGGCTATTATATCGGTGGTCAATCCTATGTCCGGCATAGCATTACGTAGTTTGTCTGTCAGTTTCAAGTAACTCTCGTAATTGTATTTGCGGTTCATTGCCTTGAGAATATCGCTGTCACCGCTTTGCATGGGCAGATGTATGTGATGGCAGACCTTGTCACAACTTGCCATTACTTCTATCAACTCATCAGAAAGGTCCTTGGGATGCGAAGTTAAAAAACGCAGTCGGTAAATGGAATCGATATCATTCAATTCCCTGAGCAGTTTGGGAAAGTTCACATCACCGTATGAGTATGAATTTACATTCTGACCTAGCAGGGTCACATCTTTCAAACCCTGTTCACCACAATCTTCCACCTCTTTATAGATGTGATCAAAGGGCACGCTCCTTTCACGGCCGCGTACGAAGGGAACTATGCAGTAGGAGCAGTAATTGTCGCAACCCCGGGTAATTGTGACAAAGGCACAAGTAATATTAACATGCAGGGGTTTTATATCAGGATAAACTTGGATGTGATCAAACTCGTCTTTTATGCCTGAGGTTGATCCAACCAATTCAGGCAGAGAGTTATACTGGTCCACCCCCACCACAAAATCAACTCCTGAACCTACATCCAACAACCTATTCCCCATTCTCTGTGCCATGCAACCAAGCACGGCGATCTTCAGATCCGGATTTGATATCTTGCGGTGTTTTTCATTGGATATCCTGCCCAAAACCCTGTCCTCAGCATGTTGGCGCACGGAACAGGTGTTGAAAAGTATCAGATCCACGTCATCCATGGTTTTGCTTTGGGTCCAACCCGCGTTAACCAGGATGGAACTCACCACTTCACTATCCGAAACATTCATCTGGCAGCCATAGGTTTCAATGTAGAATTTCACTTTGATCTTCCAACAATCTGATTCTTGATTTTCTTACGTTTGGGCCAGAAATTATATCCTGCTGATATTCCATAATAACATACAATGAATTCTTGAGTGCCATATTTGTCCAGCAGAAGTCTGAAATATTGAACGCTTAACTTCAGTATTTCCTTTTCAGGGAATGCCATTAGGTTTCTGTTTATGGTTTGAAGTTCGCCCTGGTTTAGGGAATGTTCAAGATCAACCAGGTCATATTTTTGGATCCTGGTTTTATGTATTTTTTCGGGCAGGAACGAGGCTGCTTTACTCAATTTCCTGGCCAGAAAACTGGCTGTCAGACCGATGGTGATCATCTTATGCGGTTTGACAATATTTATTCTGTCCAGTGCACTTTTTATTATGGACTCTGTGTCCATGTCCCTGTTTAGCGCGTCCCTCAGGATCAACAATCCCAAAGGGATGCTGGTTTGGACACGTTCCTGCTGGGAATGAACATAAATGAGTTCCGTGCTGAAGCCGCCAATATCGACTATGACAGCGCTTTCACCCTGCGGAATCAATTCTTTCGCGGCCAGCCAGGCCAACTCGGCTTCTTCGTTTTCACTGAGAATTTTGTATGGGATCTTGTGTACTTTGGCAAACCACTCAGATATTTCCGAAGCGGATTCCAACTTACGGTGAATGCCTGTGGCGATCACCTGTTTGGTGGAAACGATATTTTTATCATATTTTAGCAGAATGCTGGCATTTCTCTTAAAATCGCGAATACTTTTCCCGGGCACAGACACCAGGTTGTTTTCCAACAGGGTGAATTTTCTTCCCAAGCCAGTTGTAACCTGTGCTGTATGGATAGGGACCGCCTGGCCTTCCTCACACAGCGCGTAATTGATGTTGTTTGAGCCAACATCAAATATCGAACGTAGTTTTTTACCGCTATATCTCAGTTGACTGAAGCGTTGGATTATCAAAGTCGCGATCTTAGCGTTGCTGTTGGTGATACATTTATCTCCTGGCTTGGGCAGGATCATCTTTTGGAAGATCCTTTGCCACCTGGTTTTGGATATATCCAGGTCATCCAACTCATACTTATGGGGATAACGCAATAGACCGCGCACCAGTATCTCGTCCTCGGGATAACCTTTGCGTCGCTGATACATTATGTATGTGCAAAATTGAAGGGCTTCTGCAAAACTGCTGTAACCGGGCTTTGTCAGAAGAACGTCTGATTCTCGGATGAGATCCGAAAAATCTGATTCCTGATCCATCTGGATATGGTTTGGAATTCCATCTGTTTTTTTGGTCGTCAATACAAATCCCGGGAAAGATGCACAAAGATTCTGCAGATTGAACTCCATATCCCCTTCCCCACCGAAAGAGCAGGTTAGAAGGAGAGTTTCCTTTCCAAGGCCGTATTTTTCACGAACATTAAAATGTTTTGACTTGCAAGCAGCCAACAACCCCACTTTTTCTGATTTGATAAAAGAGCCCATACTCACCGGAGTACTGAATGGCAGCCTAAAAGCGTGGTCCACCCTCTGGTAAAGGCCGAAGATTGTGTTCAAAAGGGGATTGATGCTTTTATCTGAAGCAAAAAGATGCCGGTAAATATACAGCCAGTCAAAATTGGAAATGGCAAAGACGGGGATATTAGAGTAGGTACCTGCTTCAACTGCCAGCCAGGGAATATCCGCCAGAATGAGGTCAATTTTCTCATTCCGCAAAAATTCCACTTCCTTTTCCACTATACCCAGGCGTTCACTCATCAAGCCAAAGAGGGCGGATCTGGTCGCGGATAAATCAACGGCGAGGTTATCACCGTGTATCACGCCCACATCACAAATCACGTCGTCCTTGTGGTAGTACGCAGGGTCAAGATTATCAAACAAAAAATCCGGTCTGGCGCTGCGAATATAGACAAAAATCCCAAATTTGATAAATTCTTCAGCCAGCGCCGCCATACGCCTGGCATGTCCATATCCGTGATTGGAGACATAAATCGCAAATTTCAGCATATCTTTGGGTCAGCGGATTATCAGAATCCTCTGCTTGTCGTGTTCGCGGATCTCCACCACCACACGGTTTGGCAGGCAGATTATCGGCAGGGTGTCCCCCGCTCCCTGTCTGACGCATGTCTGGCGGGGGCAATCCGATTCCAGCATCATGACCTTTGAATCCTTGATCCCGACAGTATTATGGGAATCAATGCGGATGATCCGGTCTTCATTCAAAGGATACACACCCACTGATCTGCTATCCTTATATATATACGCATACTTTTCATCATTCTTACGGCAAAATGACAATGAACTTAATACAATGGCAAGAATTACAGCGCCGACCAGCATAAAATCCGCCAAACTCAGGTGGTCGCGCAGAAAACCGAGCATCAAAAAACACCGTAGATCCTGTGTCCACAGTTTTTGCAGGTTCCTGTTTCACTGATACCGGTCATTTTCCTGCCGGCCGTTATCAAAGTGGCGCCGCATTTGGGGCATGTCGTCTCCTGGAAACTCTCAGAGTAGATGTTTCCCCCGTAAACATACGATAGCTTTTCGCTGGCGATCTTGCAGGCGTTCAGAACGCTCAAAGGGGGCGTGGCGGGGATCGTTGCCTTGTAAGCGGGGTAATAGGCCGAGAAATGAAGCGGGATATTCACGTCAATGGAGGCGACAAAATCGATCAGATCGTCAATGTCCTCTTCGGAATCATTCAATCCCGGGATCAAAAGGTTCGTGAGCTCAATATGCACTTTGCTCTCATGCGCCGCGATGATCGTCTGTTTTACGGGTTCCAGCGTGCCGCCGGCGTATTTTCTATAAAAATCATCCCTGATCGCTTTCAGATCTATATTCATCGCGCTGATGCAGGGTATAAGTTTTTTTAGAGGATCAGGGCTTATATATCCGTTGGTGATCATTAAGATGTCGGTATCATTGGCAATATTGGCAAAATCATGAATAAACTCATACCACATGAATGGCTCTGTATAGGTGAAGGCGATCTGGCGGGGTCCATCTTTGCAGTATACGCCTACCAGGGAATATAGTTGTTCGACTGTGATGTAACGGGTGGGACAATCCAGTTGACTAATGTCGTAGTTCTGGCAAAAGAAACAGGAAAAATTGCAGGAATTGGGACCCACTGAGATGATCGTGGATCTCGGACGATAGTGGTAAAGAGGTTTTTTCTCGATCGGATCGACGCTGAGCCCGACGCTTTGACCATAGTTCACGGCGATCATTTTACCGTCAACGTTCTTGCGCCCTCTGCAAATACCGCGCTGACCGGGTTTTAGGACGCAGGAATGCGGGCAGATCTGGCAACGCACTTTCTGATCCTCGAGTTTTTCATAGAACATTGCTTCGCGTGTTATTGTTTCAGCCATGGCTTCAAACCTCCCAAATGATTTTCCAGGGAATCGCTGTTCCGCTTTACGCATTGCAGGGCATTCTTCCCCAATAATTCACGTTTATCAGGATTCACATAGAGGTCAATGATAATTTCCGGCAATTCATTGATTTCCGTGATCAAAATTCCCGCATGATCTTGCAGAGCCCGCACGGATCCTGAACATGAAGCATAAAATGGCCCCATGACCACCGGTTTGGCATAAAAGGCTGGCTCCAGGGGATTGTGTCCGCCAAAATCGTAGAATGACCCTCCTACAACCGCCACATCGCATATGGAGTAAAATTCAGGCAAATACCCTATGGTATCGATCAAGAAAATATCTTTGACCGGATTTTCCCGCTCAGCATTGCTAAACATGGTATGTTCAGGAAACATTGCCTGGATATCATTCAAGCGTTTGAGATGACGGGGTGCCATGACGATCTTGAGGTTAGGGATCCTGATTTTCAACCTTGGCAGGATATCCTTGAATAACTCTTCTTCCCCGGGACGGCTGCTGCCCAGGCAGACGATGAAATCAGTTTCTTTATAGCCATATTTCCCGCGTGTCGCAAAAGCATCAAAACTTGGGAGCTTAAGGGAATATTTAAGATTGCCGGCCGTCTTCACCTGAAAGGAAAAAATCTGCCTGAATCTTTGTGCGTCCTTATCTGATTGGGCTAAGATCATTTTGACCGGCTCCTGCAGATGCCTCAGCAGAGATTTTAGCCTCCTGTAACGCCCAAAAGTTTTTTCGGACATGCGCGCGTTCACGAAAACCACATCCCGGCCCTGACGTTTAGCCTGATCAAGCAGATTTGGCCAGATCTCGGTTTCCACAATAATTATCAGGCGCGGATCAATGGCTTTAAGCTGTTTGGCGCGTAAGATGGGAAGGTCCAGGACAGACAAATGTGCGGTTTTTGTCAGGCTTTGTGCCAGTTTCAAGCCTGTTTTCGTGGTGGTGGTAAGTACGATCTTTCCCGTTTTGTTAAGTTCTTCCAGAGCGCTCAACAAAGGTTTCACAGCATTGACCTCACCCACCGAGGCTGCGTGAATCAGTATCCCCTTTTCGCTGTTCGTTGCCTTGTAATTCAGCGCGGCCTGATAGTTCTTTGTCTTGAGAAACAGAAACAACACAGGATACAGCAATATACAGACGATCTCAACAACCAGGCTTGTAAGACGGAATATTATTAAAGACATAGCTGAACGCTTCCTAAAAAAAAGGATGCCGTCTCAGGCATCCGAGTATGTGGCGGGAGCGACGAGACTCGAACTCGCGGCCTTCTGCGTGACAGGCAGACGTTCTAACCAAACTGAACTACGCCCCCGGCGCTGTTCAATATATATTTTGTATTGGCACATTTTTTAAGCTGCCCCTATCTGTCAAGTGAAAAGTGCAAATGTGCCTATCCTTCAAATTAGATGGATTAATTCGTTTTATTCCTCCAGGATATCCTGCTTGGATTTAAAACGCCCGCAACACACCCACAACCGCCTGAGTTCGCGCCGATTCGGCGTGTACTGAGCGCGTGGTCAGGGAGTTGCCAGGCAGTCAGGGATAAGGGTGCCCCGTCCTGAAATGGGTTGACCGAACAACTTAAAGTAAGGAGAATGACCAATGAAGAAAGGATGCCCACCCTTATGTATCAGGTGGCGATATTCCTGGCTTCGGACAGTTTTATCAGGTTCAATCCCATGCTCTGGATCTGGGTGATGAATTTGCGCAGGGAATCAAGCTTTTTCCTATTATGGCAATGCGTTATGATGATAACAGGTTCCCGGCGCCCTTTGTATTTGGCCAATGAAGATATCTTGCCTGCCAAGGTCTCGTCGCTGACATCAGGTACGTCGAGAAATATATCCCTTTTTAGTGCGGGGTAGCCAAGCGTCCTGGCCAGGGAAGTCGCAACGCTCTTGCCGGTGGTAAAACTGTCCATGAAGAAAAGACCGCGGCTGTGTAATCCACTCAAAACCGATGTCATAACCTGCCGGTTTGCCGTGACAGCGCTTCCCATGTGGTTGTTTGCTCCAATGGCCATTGGCAATTGTGCGTAAAAATCATCCAGCATCGAGGAGATCTCTTCATCTGTGGAATCAACACTGATGTATTTCTCACCGGGATTTACATTAGAGGAAACAGCCTGCATGGGAATGTGGATCAGTACCTCATGACCATACTGTGACGCTATCTGCCCAGTTTGTTCAGTGTGGGAAAGATCCGGCAAAACGGCAAAAACGACTTCTTCAGGCAGCTTCGCGAATTCTTCAACCAATGCTCCGCTATTGCCAAAATCATCGACAATGATAACAATATCAGGCATGCCCTCGGAATCTATCCAACTATACTCAAATTCCTTTAACTCAGTATCTAGTGGCTCGGTTTGGCTGGGTTCCTCCAATTCCCCGGCAGGGATTTCCTCGTCCAATTCCTCGTAATATACACTGGCTTGGGGTTCTGGTGAATCCTGCTTTCGGCAGGAAATCCCCATGCCAAGCAGGATCAATGAACTGGTGATCAGCAATCTTATAATTCTGTTGTCCATATGATCTTATCTCCTGTAGTCAGACCCAATTTCCCCGCGAGCCCCGCATTGATCTCCAGTACATACCTGTAAATCCCGTTGGAATAGATCTTTTCCTCACTGAAGGGGCGGGTATTCTCCACAATGTGAATGATCGTATTATCTGCATCGATGAAAATGATGTCCAGGGGAATGTAGGTGTTCTTCATCCAAAAAGGTGTGTTGGCAAGTCCATGGGGATCAAAGAACATAGCCTGGGATTCTTCCATGCTTTCACGGTACATCAAGCCCTGCATGCTCGCTTTTTCCGTGGAGGCAATTTCTATGGCAAATTCAGCCTTTTTGTCTCCCCCGGAAGAAAAAATTGTCAGTTCGCCGTCTTTGCGGAATTCGGTTTCAAGGATCTCATGTTTTTCTGCATTGATGCTTTCCCTGGTGTTTTTATCAGGGTTTGGCACATCTTCTTTGACGCAACCGATCAGGTTGAAGAGCAGAAATATTGCTATCAGGAAAATGGAGGTTTTTGCCATTGTCAGTTTACTTCAGCAGGATCATTTTCCGCGCCTGGTCCTCTTCCCTATTGATCAACCTGTAAAGGTATATTCCGCTGGAAACAGGATCACCCTGTTCGTCATTCCCATCCCAGACAACCTTTGCTGATCCCTTTTGCATTAGATCGTCAACAAGTGTCTTGATTAGTTGTCCCCTGGAGTTGTAAACAGCCAGGTTAACATGTCCGTCCTGGGGCAGGTAAAACTCTATGGTGGTTCTTGGATTGAAGGGATTGGGATAGTTCTGAGCCAGGGCGGTAAACGCACCGGGAAAGTGGGGATCGTCCAGCGCAGAATCCGGATCGAGCGTGACTGAGCCGGTGACGCCATTGAGGGCGTAAAACAACTCAATACTTTCCAGAGCTGTCTGTAGCTGGACATCCATGCCAGCAAGATCTTCAGACCCGTATATCCAGGCAAACTTGTTTATGGCTGGATTATACGAAAATACAGGATCCCCGGTCAAACCGGTCAGTTCAAAATCATCTATGTTGACTCCATCCTCGGGGAGAAACTGGAAAAAGAAACATTTCAGATCCTCTGGCGGGTCAAAAGCGAAGTTGTAGGCGTACCCGTCGTGGGAAATATTCAACGCCACATTCTCCAGATCCGCCTCTTCCCCACTCTGCACTTCAAAACGAAAAGCAGGGTCGTAAAGATATTTCATTGTTAGGTAGGCGTCAAGCTCGGTCAGGCAAAGATCTTCATCCACATCACAGGCGGCCACCCTGTCTGCGTCCCAGGGCAACGGATCAATATCCGGCAGGGGATCTAGGCCGACAGAATGATCCAATATACTCTGCGGGTCAGATCTTGAGATGCGCCGGTTCCCGTCCGCGTCTCCGTAAATGAGAAGAGTACCATCCAGGCCGCCGATGCTGATGTCATCCAGATATATGCCATCATCACTCACGCTCCAGTCCGTATCGATAACAAACCGGATGTAGATATCTTCGCCGGCGAATTCTGCCAGGGAATAATTCATTGTTTGCCAGCTGGACTGGCTGCCAGTCAAACTCCCCAATGTAATCCAGTCCGATGTGGTGTTGGAAGCCTGGATATAAACATAATCATAGTTGTTTTCCAAGAAATAGGTTGTTTTGAAAATAAGTTTTGGTTCAATTATGTTTTCCAGGGAAATAGGATTGGTTAAACGAAGTGATCTGTTAATATGATTGCCATAATTACCTGATGGAGAATCTGTTATTACCTGCTCACCCATGTATGTAACCACTCCCCAGGGACTCTCCGCTGTCCAATTATCCAGGTTCTCACAGGGATCGTTCAGAAGCTGCAGTGGATCAGAGATTACAAAGATCTGATGATTCTCCGTAGTGGTCAACAGGACATTTGTCTCATATGGCTCAGAATCAGGGCCCGCAATAGAGATATTGTAATATCCCTCCAAAATTGAATTGAATGCAAAACAGCCCAGGGCGTCAGTTGTGGCATTGTTGGGCGGATCAGTGCCCAGGGTTACGTTTACGCCCGCGATCCCAAAACCTTCAACGTCCCTCACCTGGCCGGTGAAATTTACGTTCTGGGCATTCTCAAGCACAAAATCATGTACTGTTGATCCTGACAAAGGAACCGTAACCTGGGCGGTCTGGGGCAGATAACCCACGGCGTTCGCCGTCACGGTGTAGGTTCCCGGAAGCAGCATCCTGTGATAATCGCCAACGTCAGGATCGGTGTGCACCTGCTTGTCATTCCCCTCGATGATGATCGTGGCATCAAGCGCAATACCCGCCGTTGAGGTAACCAAACCGTGGATCCCATTATGGACAAATTCCATGTAGGAAAGCATGGATTCCTGGTTTTGAGTCCAGTATGTCGGCAAGGTCGAAGCCGGCGGCCAGAAATCGTTGCTTATTTCTGCCGTTATTTCCAGACAATCTGTGAAGCCATAGTTCCAATCCTGCATTGAGCCGGTGATCACATACCATTCTGCGCCGTTGGTTATCCCGTTTGGAAATTCCGGACTGTTGTACATGGGAAGGTTGTGCATCGAATAGGTAAGTGCCGCGGCCTGGCAGAGGTCATCATCCGGGGTCAGGGCGTAAGTGTAATCCCAGGGATAGTTCATCACCAGGGCTCCGGTGTGGAAATTGGCCGAGAGAATGAAACTATGATCGTTGCAGAGATCCATGATGGCTATGTTCTCCGTCGCCCAGGCATTCCCATCCGGGTGCTGTTCTCCAGTGGGCATGGGAAAATTCCGGTTCAGATCTATCCCCTGGGAATTGTAGCGCTGACCCAGGACATAACCGTCCGGGTTCATCAGTGGATTGATCCAGATCTCGGTGTTATCCACGAGATCGGTGATGCGGGTGTTTGTCCCATATTCAGAGGTCAGAAGCTGGATGAGCCTGATACACATGTCATACCCCACGACCTCGTTGCCATGCATGGTGGATATATACTTGAATTCTGGTTCGGCTTCCTCAAGCGTTGGATTATCCGTTATTTTGAGGAAGTAGAGGGGACGGTTTTGCACAGATGTGCCGGCCTGGATCAATTCGCAGATATTGGGGTATTGATCCGCAGTATCGACCATGAACTGGTTATACTGGTCAATGGTGTAATATTCATCTTTGGGGGCATTTCTGGATTTATCCTGGTGCAACAGAAGGGCATTTTCCCGGGCGATGTCAGGCAGTTTCTCTGCCTGGAACCCGTTGTCCAAAATCCTGCTGTATTCGGAATCATTACGGACGTAGGCGATGATCACGCCGTTGACTCTATTAACGCTATCCACGCTGATTTTAAGGCTGTTCAAAACCTTGACATCCTTTTCCACATTCCAACTGTCTATTTTTACTGGATAGGTATGGATGACCATTGTCAGGAATGCAAGGATTGCACATAGAATAAAACGTCTCATTAAAAATCTTCCCTTGTTCGCTTGTTATCTTGGATTAGTAATGCAATATTTGAACCGAATATATTAATTAAAGCCAGGCTAACAGCGTCACATGACCTTGCTTGCTTAATGCTGCTTCATTCCTGACCTGACATGGTTCACAAGGGGGCATTGCGCTGCGCCTGGCAAGGCAAGAAAAAAAGCGGCGTTGAATTTGTCAACCTAATTCAACTTTTTCACTTGTCAAAATGAACGATGTTGAAATAATGTTTTTTCAAATGAGTTTTTATTATGAGTATGAGTGTTCTCTCCCATATTTTTAAAGTGGGCTGCTTCCATTGCCAAACACTCACGAGCGATGGAAGCAGTGTTTTGCGTCTAAATCACCTTTGGTTTGCAGGCAATGGAGGTAATGGATGAAAAAGGCATTCTGGCGACCGTTTTTGATCTTCGCGATCGCTGCGTTGTTCATTATAGTTTTTGGGAATATCATCCCAGCCTGGGATAATGAGGTCTTTCCCCTGAAAAAGATCGACATTGTCCAGAAATTTGTAAGTTCTTTCCAGCCCTCTCCGGTTGATTCGCTTAAACAAAGGGTGGAAAGAATGGAGATTGACAACGAACTTGAACCTTTGCGCAGTTTTTTGGACAGCCTCAATATGCTCAGGAAAAACAACGGAAATGTGCGTATTGCGTATTATGGGGATTCCATCATTGAGGGAGACCTGATAAGCGGGAAATTGCGTGATCGGTTGCAGGAAAAATATGGTGGAAGCGGTGTTGGGCTTGTGGGAATAACCTCGATCGTCAGCGATTTCCGCTGGACCGTACGCCATAGGTTCTCACGCAATTGGGAGACCCTTTCTTTTGCCAAGCGAGGATCAAAAAAGCATCCGCTGGGGATGATCGGCTACACATACATCCCGCGGAATTACTATTACGCCAAGACAGTTGTCGAACGCGAGGAAACTGTTCTTCCGGATTCTTTGTATGCGGACAGCACCAAGGTTGAGGTCCCAACTCCCAAAACAACCGAAATCAACCAACGGATATGGGTTGATGGACCTGCCTGGGTTGAATACAGTGCCATGGACAGTCCAGGAGGTTCAGCAGATTTTCGCAGGATCCGCCTTTTCTACGGCCAGGCATCTCTATCTTCATCAGTAAGGGTGTCGATTAACGGAGGAAAATTTATAGATCATAATCTGCAATCCGGTAAAGGGATACAAGTCCTGGATCTCAGCCCCGCAGAACCCGCCCTAAAGATCCGCCTGGAATTCGATGCTTCCAACCCTCTTCATGTTTACGGCGTTTCCTTTGATGACACGACCGGAGTTTATGTGGATAACCTCGCGGTACGCGGCTACACTGGCATGTATTTCAATGCGATACCACAGGAAAACCTGCGGGGATTCCAGGAGCAGCTTGGCTATGATCTTCTGATCCTGCAATACGGAATGAATGTTTCCCGTCCCCATTTGAGGGATTTCAGCGGCTATGAAGATGCCATGGGCAGATCGATCGAGCATATCAGATCCGCCCTTCCTGAAGTTCCAATACTCTTGCTCAGTGTCCATGACCGCTCTGTAAAAATTGAGGGGAAACTGCAGACCTCGCCGGACATCCCCATATTGGTGGAAACCCAGAGCAGGTTGGCAGACAGTACCGGCTGCGCTTTCTGGAACATTTTCGAATCCATGGGTGGGGTAAATTCAATGCTGGCTTACGCGGAAGCCGATCCACGCCTGGCAAATCTGGATTACACACATTTCACGCTGGAAGGCGCCAACAAGATTGCAGAATATCTGTATAAGGTTATCACCACAGGAAAAACAGACTGACGATGCTGGAGAAGTTCCTCAATATCCCATTTGCATGTCTTAACTGGCAGGAGGTCTGGCACAAGATATTGGAAACCCTGGAATATGATCCGCAAAATCCGCTGATCTTCAACAGTGGATTTTTCCTTCTCTTTTTTATCGTCGTCATGTTCTTCTACCCTCTCGTGGTGAACAAAGTTCGTGTCCGGACCTGGTATCTGATCCTCTTTTCACTTTACTTTTACTATAAGACCAGTGGTTCATTTGTCCTCATGCTCCTTGTCACCTCGGGAATAAATTTCCTGCTGGGCAGTTGGATCTACAGAGAAAAAACCAGATCCGCCAAAACAATTCTGATATCTCTGAGCGTGATCTGGAATCTGGCCTTCATGGGTTATTTCAAATACACCAATTTCATCATCGAAACCGTTAACTATGTCTTCAATGGCTCTTTACCTGTCCAGGACATAATCCTGCCGGTGGGTATTTCCTTCTTCACTTTCCAGACCATGAGTTACAGCCTGGATATATTCTTTGGCAAATTGAAACCTGTGCGGAATTTTGCCGACTTCACCTTCTTTGTCTGCTTTTTCCCCCAACTTGTTGCCGGCCCCATCCTTCGCGCTTCCTGGTTTCTCCCCCAGATAAACAAATACCTCAGTTTGAACAGGGAAAGGATCTCCCATGCCCTGCTTCTGATAATTGCGGGCCTCATCAAGAAAGGTGTTATCGCGGATTACATCAGCATAAATTTCGTGGATAGAGTGTTCTCCAACCCGTCTCTTTTTTCGGGCGTGGAGAACCTGCTTGCCGTCTATGGCTATGGCTTGCAGATCTATTGTGATTTCAGCGGCTATTCGGATATTGCCATTGGACTTGCCACTTTATTGGGATTCAGTATCCCCCCCAATTTCAATTTCCCTTACCGAGCTTCCAGTATAACTGATTTTTGGCGAAGATGGCACATTTCACTAAGTTCCTGGCTGCGTGATTACCTCTATATCCCTCTCGGCGGAAACCGGAAGGGGAAAATTCGCACTCATGTCAACATCATGATCACCATGCTCCTGGGCGGGCTCTGGCACGGCGCTTCCTGGAATTTCGTCTTCTGGGGCGGGCTCCACGGCCTGGCCTTGGTGATCGATAAAGTGCTGCACGCCACAATATTCAGAAGGTCTGCGGCCGTCATGATAAGACAACTCAAACCAAATCCGATTCTCACAGCTCTGGGGATTTTCCTCACCTTCAATTTTGTTTCCTTCACCTGGATCTTTTTCCGCAGCGATTCCTTTGCCAATTCCTGGTTGATGATTTCGCGCATCTTTACGAAATTCGATTTCTCATATTTCCTCCTCTGGATATCCCAGTATCGGGTGGTCGCGGTGCTGATCGCCCTGGGCTACCTTTCCCACTGGATCCCAAAACACTTTACTATTCCCCTGCGGAAGGGCCTTGCCAAAGCCCCCCTGCCATTGCAGGCACTGGCTATGGCGGTGGTTATCTGGATCCTTTTCCAGTTCAGGTCGGCGGACCTTCAGCCCTTTATCTACTTTCAGTTCTAGCTCCGCCCTGCCACTTTCATAATTCTCTATCCAGGTAAAAATAATATCGAAAATTAATAGACAATTTGGAACAAGTTTTGCGATATTATATCGACAATTTAAGGAGTTATTAAAGTGAAACAGATCTATCTGCTCATTATCATCCTAAGCATTGCTCTGTGCCTCGGTGCAGTTGCAAACCCGGCGGATAAGGCCGATCCGCGCCCTTTGTATGTGCAAGACCTTGTAAAAATAAAAATCAACACCCAGGCAGCCCTTGAAGCAGACCTGCCATCCGGCCTCTATGCAGAGGCGGAAATGTTTAACGTGACGGATCTTGACAGATTGCTGGCTGAAGCTGGCGGGATCTCGGTTATCAGGGCGCACAGACGCCTGAAAAACAAAAATTGGGAAATTCAGGAAGGATTTGACCGCTGGTTCCTGATCCGCCTGGACGGGAAAATGAGCGCCCCGGAGGCACTGGCAGTATTCAAACAAAGCCCCTACGTTGAGGATTCCAGCCTGGAATACTATGCTTACGCGCAGATAACTCCAAACGATCCCCAGTATCCCCAGAACTGGGGTCACAATAACACCGGCCAGGGTCCCGGAGGCGGCGGAGCGGGATTTGACAGCAACGCTCCGGAAGCTTGGGATCAACAGCAGGAATTTGGTTCCCCGGACATTATCATCGCCATCATTGACACGGGGGCGAATTACAACCATCCCGATCTTGATGACAATTGTGTGCCCGGCTATGATTACGGTTCCAACGACGACGATCCCATGGATACCCATGGCCACGGATCACAGTGCTCCGGGATCGCGGCAGGCGAGACAAACAACGATATCGGCGTGGCCGGAGTGGCGGGCAATTGCAGCATCATGCCCATCAAGATCAGCAATAATTACGGCAGCATGACCTTCACCTCCATTGCCAACGGTATCACGCACGCGGCGGATAACGGGGCCAAAGTCATCAGCCTGAGCCTCGGCGCTGAAAGTGGAACCGATGAAGGCGACTACCCTTCCTGTGACACAGCACTCTATTATGCCTATGACGCCGGATGCGTGATATTTGCCGCCACCGCGAATTCGAACACCTCCAGCATCGCCTATCCCGCCAACCACACGGCCGTCATCAGCGTCGGCGCCGCCAGTCCCACCGGAGAGAGGAAAAGCTCGACATCTTCCGACGGACAGAACTGGTGGGGCTCAAACTATGGCGTGAACATCCAGGACGATCCCAAGGCCGTGGACATCATGGCGGCCACCATTTTGCCGGCCACAACCTACACAGGTGGCTATAGCACTGGCTTTAACGGCACTTCCTGCGCCACGCCATATGCCGCGGGAGTGGCCGGACTCATTCTCTCCAAAGATCCCGGTCTCACGCCGGAACAGGTGCGGGACGCGATCGTGGAAAACGCCACGGACATGACCATTGATGGCGGTCCGGGTTGGGACCGCTACACCGGTTATGGCATGATCAACGCCGATGCCGCTTTGGCCACGATCCTGCCCGGGGTCCCCACCTGTGTGATCACCTCCCCCGAAGATGGTTCCGCCTTTTCATTGGGCAATGATGTCCAGGTTGAGGTCAATTCCGCCGATTATGACGGCTCGATCTCGCACGTGGCTTTTTACGTTGATGATCCCGGCATCCCGATGTATCTGGATTATAATGAGCCATACGAATGGACCTGGCAAACCCAGGATCAGAGCCACGGTCAACACATTATCTGGGCGATGTCAACCGACAACGATTACAACACCCGCAGGGACAGCATAATCGTAATGCTGCTGCAGCCGGCCAATGAAGGTTTTGAATCCGCTATGTTCGACATTTATCCTTGGGACAACACCAGCCCCATCCCCTGGACAATTCAGGATTCAGAAAGCTACACGGGCTCCTATGCAGCCAAGGCTGGGGAGATCGGGCATGATCAGGAAACATCGCTAAGCCTCGCGCTGGAAGTAACCGCGCCGGGTAATCTCAGCTTTTTCTATAAAGTATCCAGCGAAGCGAACTATGATTTTCTGCGATTTTATATAGACGGGATCCAGCAGGGTGAATGGTCCGGGAACGTGAGTTGGAGTTATCAGGAATCCCTTATAGCGCCAGGCCCTCACACCTTCACCTGGACCTATGTCAAGGATCAGGGAACCGACGGTGGCAGTGACACAGCCTGGCTTGACCACATTAATTTCCCACCCCACAACGCTCCACCTTTCGCTCCCTCAAACCTCACTGCCACGGCGATCTCGCCTTCCGCGATACTGCTGAACTGGAACGATAACTCAGATGACGAAACGGAATTTTACATCGAAAGGCAAAGCGGCGGATTCTGGTCCCTGATCGACTGGGCGAATGCTGATGAGACCAGCATCATAAACACAGGCCTGAGCCCTGAAACCTCATACAGCTACCGCGTAAGGGCATACAACGCCAATGGCGCCAGCAGCTACAGCAACGTGGCAGGTACCACAACCCTGGGACCCGACAGTCCGGATAACGTTGGCGCCGAAACCCAGGACAACCAGGCCAACCTTACTTGGGACGCCCCGGCTGGTGATTGCTTTGGTTATCATGTCTGGCGTTTCCCGTTGTTAAACGGCAATCTCGGGGATGGTGTCTGCCTGACGACCGATCCTGTAGCCACGACAAGCTTCACCGATACCGAGTGGCATGCCCAAAACCCGGGTGATTACCTTTGGCAGGTTGTTGCCGTCAGTGCCACCGGTGATTCAGAGCCCTCCATATCCAATGCCTTGCACAAAGGGGTGAACGGCATCATACTTGGCTCTGTCACCAACCTGAGCGGGGAAATCATCGAGAACGCCTGCGTTGGTTGCGGCACCTTGTCCGTATCGACCAATGAATACGGCGTTTACGTGATGTCCGCCGTGCCGGGTACTTACACCCTGACAGCGAGCCACCCAGATTTTGAAGCTGTCTCTGTGGAAAACGTTTGCGTTCAATCCGATCAGCAAACCCCCGTGGATTTTGAGCTTCCGCTTTACACGGTCGCCACCCCCACGCTGAACCCCGAACCGGGCAGCTATGACGCGCCGGTGGAGCTCATCCTCAGCTGCGATACCGCGGACGCCCAGATCCGCTACACCCTCGATGGTAGCGATCCGGAGGAATCCTCCCAGCTTTATGAAAACCCCATCCAGCTTGAGGCGAGCACGACGGTCAAAACCCGCGCCTACAAGCTCAATTGCGCCCCAAGTGAGATAGCCGCCGGAACCTACGACATCACCGTTTCCAATGCTGATCCGTCAGTCCCCACCGTTGCGGGCATCAAAAACATATACCCGAACCCCTTTGGCGCCAGCGTGAACATCCAGTTCCACCTCAAAGACGGTGAAACCCCATATACGCTCAGCATCTACAATATCAAGGGCGAATTGGTTTACAGGCAAGGGGATACAAACAGGGGCGATATCTCGGTAACCTGGGACGGCCGCGACGCCAAAGGCCGTCAGATGGCCTCGGGGATCTATTTCATCAGATTAAACAGCGGTGACCTGAATCAGATGAAGAAGGTCGTGCTGAAATAACCCGCAGGCCTTAAACTGTGTCTATTCCCTGCCAGCCCTGACCGACGCTGTAACACCAGCTTCCCGGCTTTGCAAGAAGGTTCCCATAGAGCCTGGCAAACGGGGACGCTTGCCGCTCCTCTTCCACGACATCCCGGACTTTCCGCGATTCAGAGGAACGACCGGCGTCCCCGCCGGTTAAAGCCCGGAGCAAGATATTTTAACGGGTCTCTTTTGATCTTCAAGCTCAATTCACCAATTCTCAGATTCGCAAATTCGCAAGTTCGCACGCTTCATACCCCGGCAGGCGCATATTCTGTTCCTGAAGGCGGAAGATGATGTTAACTATATGCTAGATATAATTATATACCTTAACAACTACTAATGCCTACTATTTATATATATCATATATTTAGATATGATATCCACCTTTTGGGTTTGGATCAGCAGGTTCTGGCGTAAGGCTTGCGAACTTGCGAATTTGCGAACTTGACTTTCAAATGCTGGTACATTTTTTGAGAGGAGAGGTAGGGGGCCCCCGCCTGTTGAAAGTTCAGCTTTGTCAAACGAAGACGTTCGACGTTCCTTAAATTCTTGAGTGGATGTTTTTTCCAAGAGGGGTTTTGCGGGAGAGGACCTGTGATCCACAAGGCGCTTTTGGCTGTTGGATCCCTGCAGGTCGACGGCAGTTAAGATTTAGAATGGGAAAGTGGATTACGCAGATCAAGCGGATTTTAAAAGGCCTGAAAAGTTGAAAGGGTGGAAGGGTGTAACCCAGTGTCATTCCGGGCTCCGACCCGGAATCCAGAAAACAAACTGGACCCCCGCGTCCGGGTGGACAAGGTTGGGGGTATGAAAGATTGGTAGGAAGCGGCCGGTTAGAGGTTGACTTCGACCCAGACGCCGATGCTGAATGTCCTGAAGCCGCTGTCGCGTTTATTGTCTGAAGAATTTTCCCAGGTGCCGGTGAGGCCACCACGGATATTGGCGTCGAACTGGTAGGTCGCCGATGGTGAGATGGCGAGGCGGTTGTTATCCACGTCAACCTGTGAGGATTCCCGGCCGAAGGTCTCATCGAATTTCTTCTCATAGATGACCGAAAGGCTGGATGTGAGTTCGTTCTTGATATGGATCTTCTTCTTGGTGAAGGGTATCGTGAATCCGCGCCCGCTGCGGAAGGAATAGGAAAGGTTGCCGTTCATGGAATGGGTGAGGTTGGTCTTGAGGATCTCATAGGTATCCATGTCCGTGACGTTTTCCCCGCTGGAGAGGGAATAACTCAGGTTTGTGCTGAGGTTTTTGAAGAGGGTGCCCGTGAATCCGAGCAGGGGGTTCAAGGCGATCGATCTCGTTTCCTGCTTGGGCTTGTCCCAATCCACGTCACCGCTGGAGCGAACGGTGTATTGAAATCCGGAATTCAGGCGTGTGTTCGTCATATACTCGCTCAATCCGACCAGATCGCCGATATCCAGCAGAGAAACCGTGAGGTCTGGGAAAGTTATGGCCACGGATTGGTTCGAGGCATCGGCGTAGTGTTTGTTTATGGTGTAGGAATAGCCAATGACGCTATCCAGTTTGCGGGAGAAAGCGACGCCGCTGGAGAGCGAGATGGTGTTATCATCTGAAGTGGAATCCAGGAAATCATCATCCACGGAGTGAGGCGCGCCGATCTGGAAGAGGAAGGGTGGCCGGTCATCCTTCTGGGAATAATTCATGATATATGTATTCTGGTAAGTGACTGAGATGTTCTTGAATTTGGCCAGGTAGCCGACAAGGGAGGCGGCCACATCCGACATTTTCAAAGAACCCCTCTTCTCCTCTTCCCCATCCTGTTGTTCATCTTTTTCTTCTTCTTTCTTCTTTTCATCTTCCCCGTTTTTCTCTTCCACATCCTGAAGTTCCAAGAGTTTTTTCAGATCCTCGGGCAATTCGTCACCTTCGGGATCTATTTCATACTCCGGTTTGTCCTCCGGTTCCTTTTCGCCTTCCCCTTCCTCTCGCTTTATTTCTTCCTCTTTCCGCTCTTCCTCATATTTCCTGAGGTTTTCATCCCGCTTCTGTTCTTCCTCCAGCTTTTTCAACTCCTCATCAGAAAGTTCGCCTTTCAAAAATTCTTCTGGAGGTTCCTCCTTGTAATCCTCTTTTGGTTGATCACCCTTTTCGGAGGTTCCGAGTTTGCTGGCCAGCGCGGAAAGAAGGCTGGAATTCATCAAGGTAAGGTTCAGGCGCAATGAGCGGTTTGAATTGCCGTCGCTCTGGTAGATCTCGATCTGCCCTTCGGTCGTGTTTTGATAATATTTGCGCTGCATCTCCGAGAAGCGGGTTTGGGCGCTGGTGGTGAGGTTTATGTATTCGCGCAGGTAATTGGGATTGTAGTTCAGTCCGAGGTCCTGGACATACTCTGTCAGTTTCCCGATGTTGATGGATTTTACATACTGCTTTTGTTTGAGATCCCGCTTGGTGTTCAGCCTTGCCGTGAGAGCTATGTCCGAGGTCAGGCCCCAATTGATGTTCGTATCTGAGGTGAAAATCTTGGTTGGCACAGTTTGGGTGCGGGGATACCAGCCGTAGGTGCCTTCACGTTTCTCCCAGTTCCAGCTCTGGGGCTCCGTGTTGTTCAGTGTGAAACTGTTGTTCCAGGTGGTGGGAAAATACCCAATGCGGTAATTGTCGAACAATCCAAAGCTGACCTTGTCGCTGGGGAAACTCAGGTTGTAGTTGTAGGTGCCTCTCCATAAAAAGGTGGTGTCCACAGCCGTGGGAGCGTGGCGATATGATTTTTCGATGCGTCCGCTGATCGAACTCCGGTAAAGGGTATATTCCAGGATCTTGGATTTCGGGGCAGTGCGTTGGCTGAAGCCGAAATCAGCGGCATAGAGGAGGTTTTCATTACGTTCGCGGTGCTTGACCTCGGGATCGACTATCTCCTCGCGCAGAAGGTCTGAATTAGCGCGGAAACGGGGTATGCCCAGGGTGTAGTTGCGGGTCAAACTGATGGGGATATCCAGATTCCAGGAATTGGGGAAAAGCTTGTTCAGGAAGTACTTGTTGAGTATATTCAGTGTTTTTGAGCTGGTGAAGGTGTTGGTGCGCCCACGCTGGATGTTGGTGTTAAAATTCTCGCTTTTATCCTCATAATCGATATCCAGGGTGCTGACGTCCGCAAAGACGGAATTCAGGGAAACGCGCTTGGCCACACCAATGTCCTCATAGGGCTCGGTCACCCTCAGGTCATTGTAATAAAGGGTCCCGTTGAAGGGTGTGGGATCATCCACGTCCTGTGGAGAGTATACTCCAAAATACAGGTTGCGAACGTTGGTCAGGGTGGGGCTACCCTTGAAGCTGAATACGGTGTTACCCACAACATTCTCACCCTCGGTGGCCTCCGGATCGATCTCTTTCAGGGAGGTCAGATCCTGAAGGTCATAAGTGAATTCCATCCACAAGCTTCTTTCCATTTTTGAAAGATACGGCAGGATCGGAACCCTTTGCCGCAATTGGTAATAGTTCAAACTGTCCGCCCCAATGCGGAACACGACATCCACCGAATCGGGATGCAGGGGATTGCTTTCGCTGGCTTCGGGATATATCCAGTACTTGAGTTTGCCGTAGGAAAGCAAGCTGTAGGGATCGAACAAACTCTGCCTTAAAAGGGCCTGGTGCCCGGGCTGGAGATTCTTGACGTTCAGGGAAAGCGAGGATTCGCTGGATTCCCGGCGGGATTCGATGTAGAAAGATCCTTCCGGCGAGGTGTAATGGGCGCTGTTCTTTTGATTGTTGACAATCCCCGATAGATAGGAGGTATTGTATGAATTGACCAGGTTTTCCGGCACTATCTGGCCATCCAGGGTGCGGATGTTGAAATCCTGCCACTTGTTCCCCACCACGGAAGCGTCATAGATCAAGACCTTCGCGATCTCGTCACTTTCCACGATGATCCTGCCAAATGAAATCTTTTCCAGGCTGGGCGGCACGCCGGTCGAGGAATTGTTGACGATCTCATATACCTCCGGATCGGTTATGGGAATGCGGTAAAGCCTCCAACCGTCGTGATTGACGTTCTCCAGATACAGTGAATCGGTGAGCGAGAACGAATAACTGAAATAACGGTCCAGAGTGTTGAGGACGCCATTCCCGTCGAGATCTTCAGTATCCAGCACCCGGTTACCCTCGGTCCCGTTGATCTGGGGATAATCGCCAAACTGGTCCATCTCATTGTCCGCAAGGTCATTGGGATCATGGCCGGGTTCGCCGTAAGGAATGCCGTCCAAACCCACATCCTCTTCCAGCGTGAGAACGCCGTCATTGTTTATGTCCTCGTTGTTGAGTACATTCAAGCCGCCGTATTCGGTGTAAAAATCCTCATTGATGTCTCCGAGGTCTATGCGCATGACCGGGTGAGGCTGGGGGTCACCAGCGTTCACATCCAGCTTGACCAGTAGTTCTATGTATTTCTTTTGGGAGAAATCAAGCTGATTGCCCAGGTATTTCATCACTCCGCCCCAGCTCCAGACATTGGAACCCGGGATCCCCAGATTATTGGGGAACATCTTGAGCGCGAGGACCGAGACTGTCTCTTTCTTTTCCGCGTCTGTGAGCGTGGCAGGATCCTCGATCTGCTCGCGGAGTATGTTCTTTGGATTATACCAGTTTGTCCTGCCTTTGGCAAGCGAGCTGTTCCAGGGTTCACTCGCCATGGACCACGAACCTATCGTCACACCCAGCGGATAAGAATCCACGATCGCCTCCATGTCGTCAATGAAGGCTTCATTTTTCTTGCCGTTGGGATCCCCATAAACGTTTGGAATGGTGTAGGCTATCTCACCGGAAAGGGTTATCCGGGATTCCGCACCAGTTGTGATCAGCGGCAGGGCGTTCAGCCAGCGGGTCATGAAAGCCGGTTTTAGGGTAAGGGTTCCATCCACGTCCGCCATGAACATCTCAATGTTCTCGTTGCCTATGCGGGGACGGCGGTCCGCCACATTTTCGGAACGGTAGATCAGGGTGCCGCCGAGTTTGGCGTAATCCGTCAGGTTCCAATCCATGCGAACACCCGCAAGGGTTTTGCTGGCAACCTCAAAACTGCTACGGTATTCATAATCTATTTCGATCTTGGCCTCAGGGTCTTTTCCCGCGGACGTTAAAAAAGTTATTCTCCCAAAATCGTAATCCACCAGATAATCCACTTTCTCTTTCTGTTCCACGCCATTGACCCACACTTTCACGCTGCCCTCGAGAATGCCGCCCTGGCCGAGGTCGATCGCTTCGCGACCTATCTTGCCTTTCACCGAAAGGAACAAATCTATATCCAGATAGCTGATGCTCTCACTTTCATCGGTATAGATTATTCCGTCGCCGAGTGGATCAAAAGGCTCAATGAATGGGATCGTCACCAAACCGGTGGTCAGATTAACGGTGTTGTCGTCGCCATTTATCAGGCCGTCGCCCGTGCTGTCCATGCGCAGGTAATCCGTGTAGGTCGTGATCCCGCTGGCCGCCAGGGAATCCGGCACCAGATAATCCCTGGTCAGATCGACGTTTACCGTGTAAATATCAAGTTTAAAGCCGTCGTTCTTGATATTGGTCTTGTTCATGTTGTAGATGTTGCGCATCTGGTAATGCCAGACATTGTTGGGATCGGAGGGGTTGTACTCCTGATTGCGTCTGCGGATCACCTTTACATGCAGAACTCCGTCCTGGACATCGCTGTTGGCAGGTACGGGAATGCCGTCCTGCCGGGTGTATTTCACCGCAATGGTCGCCCGGCGGTCCACTGCGTTGTTGATCTTGATTATCCCAGCGGAGTAGTCGGTCACAAAATCCGTGCCTTCGATCAATTCGTCGTAATAAGGCTCGTAGTAGTCCGTGGGGCTGAAATAGATCGTGTCGCCAACTGCTGAGGCGACGTTGTTATTGGGATTGGCATCATCCAGGAACACCCGCACCGAGCCGTTTTCCGGCAGAAGTCCGGGCGTTTTGATGATCCACTGTCCGCTGGGGGTCGTCTTTATCGCGTTGTTGACCCATCCTTCCGGGATATTGGGCGAAACGTCGTCCGGCGTGAAGAGGTCATACAGCTCATAAGGGTCCTCCAGGTAATACATCGTGCGGGATGCGTAATCCTTGCTGCGAAAAACTGTTGAATCTGCCTGGCTTGTTCCGACGTAATTCTGGGTGTTTTTCTGCCCTTCCTCCTTACTGGCAATGAGCGTCAGGTCCAGATCCCCATATTTGAATTTTGAGGTCACCCCAAAGAGGCCCTGGGAAGAGGTTGAATAGCTGATGTAACGTGATCCGGCCAGGGCAAGGGAGATATTCCCGGCTTCAATGCTTTGGATTATCTCATCCTCGTCACCCGTGTATTTCAGGCTTACGTTGTTGGGGTCAAAGAGCTGCTCGTCCTGTTTGCTGTTGTATTTCAGGTTGACCGATATCTTTTCGCCAATGGTGCCGGAAAGATGGAGGTTCGTTTCCTGTTTCATCTTCAGGTCGAAGCGGCTGGCATTGTCAGTTTCGTAGATCGCCACGTTCTTGCGTTTCGTACTCCCCGCCTCGATCATGACCTTTTCCGTTCCATCCAGTTTCAGCTTTCCGGCAGAGGAGCCCAAAACCCTCTGAACCGCCCTAGGCATGGCGATCGTGGGCAGCTTGATCTCAAATTCCTTGATCAGGCCAGTGGTCGTAACGTCGGTTTGCTGAGCTTGGGTCTGGTATTGATCGATCAATGATTCTTGGAAAGCCTGTTTCTGCAGGTTGGAAAAATATGCGTCAAAGGATATAATGAAATCCGGCAAAATCTTCAAGCCATCGATGGTTGTGGAAATTATCACCAATTCATTGTCAAAATCGATTTCTTCAGTGTACTGTGGGGCAAATCCACTTATGAAGTAGTCATGGCTGCTAATCAGGTACAAGCCCTTCTGCAGTTTGAAGAGATCCGGTTTGTTGTATATGACCGGATTGTAACCCTCAATGTACAGCCTCGGGTAGAAGGCGGAGGCTGCGGCAACACTTGCCAATGCAAGTATCAGCACTATGAGAGCACAGTTTCTCAGCATAACGAGGCTTGCTTAATCCAACCTTAGATGCTTGTAGGCCAAATATATTCCATCCAGGGTGAGGGTTTTGTCCACAATGTCGATGGAGGGGACATATGATTTCACCAGATCAGCTATGCCGCCCGTGGCAATTGTCTTGATATCGGGACGGTCCGGATATTGGAATTTGATCTTCTGGATGTAGCTTTGCAGCATAAAGGCATGGCCGTGCACGATCCCGGATAGCAGCGCGTCCCGGGTATTTATACCCAAAAGCGCTTCCGGCGGGACTATCTCGATCTGCGAGAGCAGGGCGGCCTTCTCAAACAATTGTTCCGCCCCGGTCTTCAGCCCGGGAGCTATCGACGCCCCTTCAAAACTTCCCTCATGGGTTATGAATTCCACCGTTGTCGCCGTGCCCAAATCGATCACAATGCAATCGCCGGGGTATTTTTTCCAGGCCCCGAAAGCGTTGGCAACCAGGTCTGCCCCAATAAATGAAGGATCGCTGACCTTGTATGTGAGGCCAAGGTCGGCAAGAGCTGTGATCTCGAGTACTTCAGCCGTGAAGTATTTCTGGAAGAGGTGTTGCCAGATGCGTGTCAGTTCGGGTACGACACTTGCCAGGGCCACGACGTTTACACTTTCGGTCTTTATATCCTTCATTAGAATGTCCAACAGGCTGAAATACTCATCCGCCGTCCGGTTGGTCGAACTAAAGAACCTCGCAAACCAGGCCATTTCACCGCCGGCATAAATTCCACAGGTTATGTTGGTATTCCCAATGTCCACGACCAGGACTTTTTCATCAACGTTGTTTTGATACATAATCTCAATCCGTAGCTAATTTGGAAAAATAAAAAACGATGCCTGATTCACCAGAGAGTCTAAAATTGTCAAAACAGTAAATATGTCAATAGAATTCGGAAATCAAAGACCAGATTCAGCTAAAACCCAGTTCCTTGAGAGCGGTTGATTTCTTCCTCCATTTGGGATTGATCTTCACCCAGAGATGCACTTGCACAGGCAATCCGAGCCAGTCTGAAAGCTGTTTCTCCGCGTATTTGCGGATCTTCGCCAGGTTGGCACCCTTTTTGCCGATGACAATGGGTTTCTGGCTTTGCCGTTCAAGCCAGATCACGGCATCGATCACCGTTTTGTCCTCTTCCTCGGTGTAATTCTCAACCAGCACCGCGGTGGCATAGGGAATTTCCTGCCCGAAAAGATGGAATATGCCCTCCCTGATTACTTCCTGGGCAAAAAACCGCATGGGAAGGTCAGACAACTGGTCAGGATCGTAGTAGGGCTCATGGTAAGGAATCAGGCGAAGCAAGGCGGAAACCAGTTCAGGCACGTTCTCCCCGGTGCGCGCGGAGATAAAATGTGTTTCCCATATCGAATCCGGCAACCTGGCCAGCAAAGCCTGCCGGGGCAGATCCCCTTTCAGATCGATCTTGTTGAACACGGCTATCTGCTGGGTTTTTACGCCCTTGAGAAGTTCAAGCACTTCCAGATCATAATCTGTGGGAAAATTGATGATGTCACTCATGAAAATGATGAGGTCCACATCGCGGAATGAATCGGCCCAGATCCTCTGCATCCTTTCCTGCAATTCATAACGTGGCTTCAAAAATCCGGGCGTATCGATGAAGATGACCTGGTGGTCCTCGCTGTTCAAGATCCCCTTGATGGCGTAACGTGTTGTTTGGGGTTTGGGAGAAGTGATCGAGATTTTCTCACCCAGGATGCGGTTTATAAGGGTGGATTTCCCCGTGTTGGGTTTGCCGAGGACGGTAACAAAACCGCTGCGAAAATCCGGCATAGCTAAGGATAACCGGGGCGGGGTCAGTTAAGACCGCTAAGCCCCGGTAAATTGGACGTTTTAGATTTCATTGAAGACGTCTTTGATGATGCCGGCAACTTCTTTGAGCTGTTCTTCGGTTATCACCAGAGGCGGCGCAAGACGGATTATGTGGCGGTGCGTGGGCTTGCAGAGTACTCCCTTTTCCTTGAGCATAACGCAGATATCCCAGGCCTCATAACCATTTTGGGGTTCGACCAGGATGGCGTTCAAGAGTCCCCTTCCGCGCACCAGTTTGATCATGGGGTGCTTGATCCTCTCAAGTTCTTCCCGGAAGATCTTGCCCAGATCATAGGCGCGCTGGGCCAGATTTTCTTCCTTCACAACTTCCAGAGCTGCCTTGGCCACAGCGCAGGCAAGTGGAAATCCGCCAAAGGTTGAGCCATGCTGCCCGGGTTTGATAGTGAGCATTATCTCCTTGTCCGCGAGTACGGCTGAAATTGGCAGAACCCCGCCGGAGATCGCCTTTCCCAGAATGAGGATATCCGGGCGCACATTCTCATAATCGCAGGCCAGAAGCTTTCCGGTGCGCGCGATCCCGGATTGGATCTCATCCGCCACGAACAGCACGTTGTGCTCTTTGCAATGGTCGTAACAGGCCTTTAAATATCCTTCATCCGGGACATAGACACCCGCTTCGCCCTGGATCGGCTCGACGATAAAGGCAGCCACGTTTTTGCCATGTTCCTTCAGGTAGTTTTTCAAGGCATCCGCGTCGTTGTAGGGAATCTTGGCGATGCCGGGCAGGAATGGGCCGAATCCTTCGTAGCAATCAGGATCCGTGGAAGCGGAGACAGCAGCCAGTGTCCGGCCGTGGAAATTGTTTTCGGCAAAGATGACCACCGCGTTGTTCTTTTCCACGCCCTTGACGTCATAAGCCCATTTACGGGCAAGCTTCAGAGCCGTCTCAACTCCCTCCGCACCTGAATTCATGGGTAGAACCATATCGTATCCGAAATACTCGGTGATAAACTTCTCATATTCCCCCAGCTTGTTGTTGAAAAAAGCTCTGGAGGTCAGAGTCAGTTGCTTTGCCTGTTCGATCAGGGCATTTATGATCTTGGGATGGCAGTGTCCCTGATTGACAGCTGAATATGCGGAAAGGAAATCATAGTATCTTCTTCCCTC
>CAYRVG010000025.1:0-26743 GCA_964427765.1 uncultured Candidatus Cloacimonadota bacterium | reverse complement strand
TGAGGAGGCGGTCTCGACCTTCAGGGAAGTGGAAAAGGGATTCTCAGAGGAAACAGCACGTGCCGAAGCCAGGCGCTGCCTCGAATGCGGCTGCCAGGTGAGCGAAACCTGCAAGCTCCGCGAATATTGTACTGATTACCGGGTGGACGCCCTGTCCTTCCCCGGCAGCATCAACAAGCATCCCATCGATTACAGCCATCCCTACATACTCAGGGATGCGAACAAATGCATCAATTGCGGACGCTGTGTGCGCACCTGTGCCGAAATTCAGGGACCCGCCGTTCTCGGCTACATCTACCGTGGTTTCGCTGCCCTGGTTGTGCCCGAATTTGGCGAATCCCTCACCCAAACCACCTGCGAGAGCTGCGGCAAATGCATAGCCGTGTGCCCCGTGGGCGCCCTTGTGGAAAGGGACCTGCATTACAAACTCAATCCGCTGGCAAAAGAGCAGACCCCACAAAATTGCGGTATCTGCGGCACCGGATGCAGGATCATCTGCGAAACCCAGTCCGGAATTCCGGTTCGCGTCACAACGGATGACGCAAAACCGGGATTCAACGGGCGTAACCTCTGTTTCAAAGGAAGATTCGGCTGGCAGGCTCTGACTGGCAAAGACAGGCTGAAAAAGCCCCTTAAGAATGAAAACAACTCTTGGCTCCCGATATCCTGGGATGAAGCGCTGAACCTGATCTCTGATAAATTCAAGAAAGCCTCCAAAAAACGCTTCGAGATCTCTCCCAATGTCAGCCTGGAAGAAATGCTCATGCTGCAGAAAGCCGCTCTTTCCCTCGATGCCAAACTCCATGCCGACGCACGCTATCGCATATTCAGCAGCAAGTTCCTGCCCCTGCAGCCAAATGTCGAACCATACGACCTGCTTGACCAATATGACGAGTATGTTGTGCTGGGAGAGATCAGCCATACCCTGAGGACAATGCTAAGATTGAGGCAACGGGAAGGCAGGAAACTCGTTTCCATTATCAGCGATGGCAGCGAGCCGCTCCGTTTTGCAGACAGCGTCCATTCAGCCCTCGCCTCTTTGGAAACCAGCAAACATCAGCTGTTTATTTACAACCTGAACAGAATCAGCGAACAAAATATATTCGAAGTGTTGAAGGCAGCCGCAATTGCTGATCCCGGATTGCGAAATGTCCTGGAAAGTTCAGATTACCAGAACTATTACGGCCTGCAGTTGATGCAGCCCTTGGCAGATACATCCGGAAACGCTGATTTCGTATTTGCCTGGGGTTGCGGATCTCAGCAAAAGAATGACAAGGGGTTTCGCGTGGAAGTTCAGCAATTTTCTGACGCATCTTCCAGCGCGGACCTGTTGTTGCCAGCCCCTTCATATCTGGAGATAGACGGAACAGCCCTGGCCAATAATTGTGGCATAACTTATTTCCGCAATCCCTCCAAAGCAAAGCTCATAGATGAACTGCTGCGTCTCCTGCACAAGCTGGGATGGATTTCGCCCGCCACAGCGGATATGAACCATTGGAACCAGGCAGCTGATTCGCTTTTGAGAGCATCAAAGGCGATCAACCCAGTGAAATTCGATTTCAGCCAGATCGACACCAAAGCCTTGCGCGGAAATGTGTTGGAATCTGATTCGCAGTTGCATAAGAGGATCGCGGAGCTTTTTGACAAGCGCAAGGAATTCACGCAGTTCTGATCTCTGGCCAATAAAACTGATAATTAAAGAATGAAAAGCCCGGTTCATGACCGGGCTTTTTTCTATCGTGTACTGGAGGATATTATCTTGAGCGGACCACCCGGAATCCGATGTAATCCGTTTGTTGGTAAGGCTTGGCGGGAATACGGTTCGTTACCCTGAGCTCCCTGGCATCATCTTTCCAGGAGCCGCCGCGGATCACTTTATCGGTGCCGGATTCCGGACCTGAGTATAGCTGTGAATAATTGTGCGAATACGGTGCGTACCAATTCCAGGTCCATTCACTGACATTTCCGCTCATGTCATATAAACCGAGAGTATTCTCCTGCTTCTGGCCGACCGGATGCGCCTCGCCGTTACTATTTGCGGCAAACCAGGCCACATTCTCAGGTGTTTCAGATCCGCTGTACTTGGTGAAATTATCCCGCATTCCACCCTTGGCGGCATATTCCCATTCCGCTTCAGTTGGCAGACGATACCCGTTGGCAGAAAAATCACAGACAACGCCATTACTCGTGAGATCATAGCAGGGATCGAGTTTGTCCAGCCTGCTTTTTTCATTGCAGTATTCAACCGCTTCATGAAAAGTTACATTGGTGATGGGCAAGTCTTTATCCTGATCCAGAAAAACATAGTCTGAATAAACCATTGCCCATTGTTCACGGGTGATCTCACGGGCGGAAATATAAAAAGGTGGTACAAATACCTCGCGGGGCGGGAATTCATCATCCTCAGCCTCGGGACCGATATGGCCAATCACCGTTGTATCACCCGGCGCTGAGATCAATTCCAGGGGTTCGTTGGCTATAAAAAACTCTGATTCGTCAATTGCCATTGTCTGGAGGGAATCAGTTTCCGCAAATGCCGGCTCCTCCTTGATGACCACATACTTGACAATTATGTATGCCAATATGAGCAATGTGATGATCGCAAAGATCGTGAATATACGCTGCATATGGGAAACATCTCCCCCCTCCCCACGTTTTGGACCCTGGATCTGGATCTCAGGTCCCATATGTTCAGAAGTCCTCGATGATACTTTATGTTTGGGTGATTCTATACCAGACCCAGCTTGTGACTCATCCCGGGTAGATTCATCTTGATTGGTTAAACTCTGAGTTTCTGAACGACTCTCAAGAGGAACATCTTTTGTTAAGCCATCTTTACCGGAAGGTTTGGAAGTCTGTTCCCGAAGCTGTTGGTTTGGCTCTGAAATTTCGATTTGTTCACGTGTCCCCGGCTTTCCTTCGGGCTTTACGTTTTGCGGGATACCTTGCCCAATGTATCTGCTAAGGCAGGATTCATAGGGCAGGCTACTCTGGCTGGAGATGGCTTCAGCCATTGCGGTTGCGCTTTGGAAACGTTTTACCGGATCCAACATCAGGGCCTTGTTCAAGATACTGAACAGCCAGTGCGGAATGTGCTTGCCCAAAAGGTCAGGATTTATCAGTGGACGCTGCAATGTCTGATTTTTTTGCTGTGATGGAGTTAGCCTGTGATCAAGGCTCCAGGGTAGTTGACCGCACAGAAGCAGATAAGCAAGGATGCCCACAGAATATACATCTGAATGCTTGCCGGTTTTCTCCCCCAGAAATACTTCCGGCGCTATGAACAATACTGGATGCAATTCCGTTTTGTCAGCATCAGCGGTCTTCCAGACATCAGGATCCTTGCCAAAGCCAAATAGTTTGACTTTGTTGTCCGTGGTTATGATTATGCTGGAGGTATTGACGTTCAGATGCAGGATGTCCTGATCATGAGTATATTGCAAGGCATCCAGAATTTGCAGGATCCAGTTGAGGATAGTCTCCTTGTCCAATTTTTCAGAGGAAAGGTGTATGATGTTCTCCAGCGGGTTTCCATCCAGATATTCGCACACCAGGTAAAGAGTGTTGTCTTCCTCAAATAGACCCAATGTCTCACGGATGCTGGGATGCTTCAAGCTAAGCCCGGTTTCCGCTTCAGCCCTCAATTGGCGGCATAATGAGTAATCACTCTTCCACCTTTGCTCTGGGGTTTTAATGTTTACAAGCGTACCTTTGGTGTAGTTTTTTGCCTTGTAAACACAGAAATGGCCTGAACGGTGTATGGTCTCCAGAATGGTGAAAGCGTTTTCGCCGCTGCTAGTGTTCATCGGTCAGGCTTTGTGGGCAAGCTTGCCCCGGGCATAGACTGCAAGGATATGTGAACTTCCCAGATGATAAGGGATGAAATTTGGCGACGGGATATCCCAGATGGTGAAATCCGCCTGTTTCCCGGGCTCCAATGATCCCACCTTTTCCCCCATGTCCAAAGCATGGGCCGCGTTAAGCGTTGCCGCGCAGATGGATTCAGCGGGAGAGAGCCCCATTTGCAAGCAGGATAGGCTTATCGTGAGAGGCAGGGAATCACAATTGCAACTCCCAGGATTGAAGTCTGTGGCTATCGCGACAGGCAAGCCACGCTCAACCATTTCCCTGCCACGAGCGTAAGTTGTGCTGCGTAGTGAAAAGAGCGTCGCCGGCAGAAGAACGGGTACAACCCCTGCTTTTTTCAGCGCTTCGATCCCTGCGTCCGAGGCCGCGCCAAGGTGGTCTGCCGAAAGGCATTTCATTTCCGCGGCAAGTTCCGCTCCCCCGATGGGCTTGATCTCATCAGCGTGCATCTTTAACTTGAGACCATATTCTCTGGCGCGGGATAGTATTTTCCGGGATTCCTCGATGCTGAAAACATGGGCTTCGGTGAAGATATCACAGAAACGGGCAATGCCTTGTTCAGCCACGGCGGGGATCATCTCCCGGCACAAAATATCAATATACGCGGCGTGGTCATCCCGGTATTCCTCAGGATATTCGTGCGCGCCCATGAAAGTTGGCACGATCGTGATGGGCAATTCCTTTGCGAGTCGGTCTATCACCCGAAGTTGTTTCAATTCACTCGCGGTTTCCAACCCATAACCACTTTTTGCTTCGAGTGTCGTTGTTCCCAGCGAGATCATTTTCAGGATGCGTTTGCGGGCAAGTTCGAAAAGCAGATCTTCATCGGCATCGCGCGTACTCTTTATAGTACTGCGAATACCGCCTCCGGCCTGGGATATCTGGACATATGACCGCCCCTCCAGACGCATGGCAAATTCATCTTCCCTGGTGTGGACAAAGACAGGATGGGTGTGCGAATCTACGAATCCCGGCAGGACGACGTTTCCTTCAGCAGAGATAACCTCAGCGGCAACGTGACTGGATATGATCTCTTCAGTGGGGCCAACGGCTTTTATCCGGCCTTTATCGATGGCCAGGGCACCGTTTCCAATGATACCCAGGTCTGTCATACCGGGGCCAACGCGGGGGGATTTTCCCCTCAGGGTGACGAGCTGCCGGCAATCCTTCAGGATTGTATCAACTTTGATCATGCGATTCCTTTGACTTAACTTCCAGTGATGCAAGCCAGAGCAGGGATGTGGTTTATTGCTTTGCCTCTTCCTCCATTTGGGAGAAATGCTCTTCAAATTCAGCTGCCACAGCATCAAATTCTTCATCGTCTTCAATTACGTTCAGCTCCACGGTATCATCCGTGATCGTCATGGACAGGATGTCGTATTCGTTGGAATCGAGTTCCGCAAGGGCAATATACTGCTTTCCCTTCCGCTCTATCACATCCAGTACCAGGAAATCCTTTTGGCTGCCATCCTCCATATCCAGGGTAATGATGTTATCCTGGTCTGATCCGATCTCGTCCGGATTGTCCTGTTGGTTCTTAGTGTCGATCTTTTGTTCTTTTTTGTCAGTCATTGATTTACTCCTTTATGCCATACAATGTTTCCAGTAAGGGAATTTTGGCAAGGGAAATATTGGTTGGGATCTACATCAGGCTCAATGGATCAACGTCAATCATGGCATGGATGGATTGAGGCGGAGAATAGCTCGATTCGATCAGGTCCAGGGCTTTTCTGATCGCGCCGGGGCTTTGCCCTTTGACGATTATATGCTGCCTGTAGAGGTTATTCATCTTGGCAAAGGGCGCTGGAGTCGGACCCAGCAAGAAAGCCGCAGGCGCAGTGAATTTTTGCTTTATCTGGGACATTTTACCTGCCAGCGAATCCATCTCCTGCCGCAAAAGATCGGCGTCAGCGCATTGGTAGAGGATCCTGGCAAGGCGGTAATATGGTGGATAATTCAGGCGTTCCCGGTAAGAGAGCTCTTCCGCCGCGAAGCCCGGATAATCCTGCTTGCTGGCATGTACTATGGAGTAATGTTCTGGATTATAGGTCTGGATGATCACTTCTCCGGTTTTATCTGCCCGGCCCGCTCTTCCCGCCACCTGCGTGCAAAGCTGGAAAGCCCTCTCGGCTGAACGGAAATCAGGAACATTGAGGCTGACGTCGGCATTGACAATGCCCACAAGCGTTACATTGGGAAAATCCAGCCCCTTGGAGATCATCTGGGTACCCAGCAAAATGTCCACATCCCGATTTTTCATGCGGCGGTACATCGTCTTATGTGAATCCTGCCTGCGTGCGGAATCCGAATCCAGGCGCAGGATCTTCGCGGTGGGGAAAATGATCCGCAGGATCTGCTCGACCTTCTGTGTGCCCGGAGATCCATAGGAAAAACTGAAACTTCCGCATTTCGGACATTTGCGGGGACTGGGAAAAACATGCCCGCAATAGTGGCAGTGCATTTCCTCCCGGTCCCGATGGTAATACATGCTGATCTCGCAATTCGGGCACTTGATCAACTCCCCGCATTTCAGGCATTGCATGAAAGAGGAAAATCCCCGCCTGTTCTGGAAGAGGATCACCTGTTCCTGGCGCTCAAGGCGGGTATGGATCGCCGCGATCAGTTCATCTGAGAGCAATTGCTGGCTGTAATCCTCCTGAAGGCTGATGATCCGCACTTCCGGCAATTTGATATTCAGGGGACGGCTGAACAGGGTGTGCAAACGATATCTTTCCCGCTGCTGGTTATACCAGGATTCAAGGGATGGAGTGGCACTGCCCAAAACCACCTGCACCGATTCCAGCCTGGCGCGCATGATCGCGACATCACGCCCATTGTAGCGCGGAGTGTTATCTTGTTTGTAAGATTGCTCATGCTCCTCATCAACTATGATCAAACCCAGATTCGGCATGGGCGAAAACACGGCGCTGCGGGCTCCAATCACGATCCGGCATTCGCCCCGGGAGATCTTTTGCCATTGACGCAGCCTTTGCCGGTCGCTTAACTGGCTGTGGCTGATGGCAAGCACGGAGCCAAATTCGGCCTGGAAGCGTTCCACCATCTGGGGTGTTAGGGCGATCTCGGGAATCAGGAAAATTACATTTTTCCCCTCTTCCAAGCAGGAACGGATGAGCGGGATATACACTTCCGTCTTCCCACTGCCGGTGATGCCATACAACAGATGTACCTGGAAAGAGCCTCGCTGCTCCATGATTTCCTTGATCGCATTGTCCTGCTCGGAATTCAATTCTATGGTTTTTTGGGCCGCGGATGTGTCATACTGGAAAAATTGCCGCTCGATCTTCTTGGGAAAAATCTTCAGAATTTCTTTTTTCGCCAGAGCGTGAACCACGGAATAGGATATCGTATTGCTAAGTTCCGCCAGGGGAAACTCTTCCCGGCCTGAAGCGAGGATCAGTTGCAGGGTCTCTTTCTGGCGGGCGGGAAATTTATCAAGGTCAGGATTGGGGACCAGCAGCCGGACATAATTCACAGTTTTGGGTTTGTCCCTGGAACTGAGCTTGCGTTTGAGTTCCAAAAATCCTTCATTGGCAGCCTCCTCAACCAATCGCAATACCGGCTTCCCCTTGAGGAACTTGCGCAACTCGGATACATGCCTGATCTCTTTATTCGCCAAAGCCTGCGCCAGGGCTTCATACTGCTCCGGTACCTCTTCCGAAAGCCATTTGACCTCAGCATCGACATCGGGGATCAACCAGCCCGGAAGCATGGCAAAAATTACGCTCCCCAGTGAGCAATGATAATAATCCGCCATCCATTTGGCCAGGTTCAGCAGGTGTTCACTCAATATGGGCCTGGTATCCAAAACCTCCAGGATTGGTTTGTAAGATATGGATTTCCCCGGTGCTGTGCCTGATCCGCTCCCGCATATTCCGATCATATCCCTGCGATTGAAGGAAACAAGCACCCGCGCACCCTCAGGAATGCCCACTTCGGAGCAATAATGGAACTCTTTTCTGAGCGCAAGGGGCAGGTGGACTGCATAATAGAACATACGGAGAAACAAGCAGGCAAGGGGTTATAATGTCAACAGAAAAAATAACTTGTTCTCTCGATCAAAAAGCTGTCAAGTCCTGTAATAGGTTGACCATTTTATGATCTTTTTTGCTGATTTGTTAGTGTTTTGCATTCGCAAGGCAAATTAATCTGGCTATACAGGCCTTCAGATGCAAAAAACACTCTATGCGCATCAAATCAATTATCAAATCTTAACTCGTAGTTCCACCCTTCCACCTTCTGTCACCCCGGACTTGATCCGGGGTCCAGAACGTCCCTTCGTGTAAATTCGTGGACAAGATCCCTATGATCCGCTCGATCCTAGTCATCCGCGTTCGATTCTTTTTCGCGTTCCTGGTTTTTTACTTTCAACTCATAACTTGGTAAGCGTAACCCATTATATATGGAGGGAAAGATATCAAATCAATTTCAGGACGGGTCACCTTACTATAAGTTTTTCGGTCAACCTATTTCAGGACGGGTCACCCTTATCCCTGACAGCCTCATCACTGCCTGACCACGCGCTCAGTAAACGCTGAACCAGCGGGAACTCAGGCGGTTGTGGGCAGGTGGCGGGAGTTTCAAAACCCAAGGCGTTTTGTTCAGCTAAAAGTTAAGCCTTACGTCACCCCGGACAACTTAGATGAGGAACTATCGGCGTCCCCGCCATATCACCCAAACACACTACAAGTTTTACGGGGGGGGGCTTGCAGGGTTTTTGAGCAAAATGCCAAAACTTGATCAAGGCGGTAAAATTATATAAAAAACCCCGTTTGGTAAAAACGGGGTTCCATGTTCTCGTAAGTTTTAGATCAACTTTGGCTGAGCCGCATTTGAAAGCGATATTTGGTCTTTTTGCTGACGTTGAAGCGCCAGTTCTCGACGATCGTCTTGACTTCCTCCAGAAAACTCTGGGTGAATGTGGCGCTGTTGGGTATGATATCCGCCACCACGCTGCCATCCTTATCAATATACATTATAACCGTGATGGAGCCAGATGAAGCCTTGATGGCGGAATTCCTGATGTAGGACTGTTTTATCTGCCCCTTACGGTTATTCAGCTGCTCATATATATTATCCACATCCGTCACCCTTGCATCAGGTGAACCGGCTATGCTTGCTTCCGAGAGGGTGGGTACCTCCTGGGCCTGGAAGCTCCTTTTGATGCTCTCGATCTGCGGGGATTGCGGAAGGGGCACGTTTTCCGGAGCCAAGCGCCGCAAGCGTGAAGCATCACCGGTGAAGTTTTCGATGGCGGTGTTGGGTTTGACAGTTGTCCCGCCTGCCGGAGTTTTACCCGTGACAACCTGTCCAAGCTGAGTTTCTGTATAGCCAGCCGTAGCCGAGGGATCAAAGGTGCCGGCATATCCGGCTCCCGCGCTGGGTGTGAAACCTCCCGGTCCGGATGCAGAACCCCCTGTTCCGGTTCCTCCGCCGCCCCTGCTGCCGGGCCTTGCCGTGACAAATTCGTCCAATACTGTGGCTCTGTAAGCTTGTTGGCCAGCAGCTTGGTCCCCGGGTGTTCTTAGATCGCCAAATACGGCCTGGGTGCTTCTTGGGCTCCTGGTTCCAGCGTCCGTTGCGTCTGCCTGATCTGATGTCGTGCCTTCACCGGGTGGCATATCATCATCCTCGGGTGTTTCAAAGATTGCACCCTGGGGAGGTTCTCCGACCTGGGGAACGATCCTCTGTGCCCTTTCCATCTCCGCCAGCATTTCCGATAAAGACCTTTCGGTTTCATCCCGGGGTTTGAGGACAAGGTCATAGATGAGTATAAAGGCTATTCCGAGAATCAGAAACAGAAATATAATGCCACGGTTGGTGCGGTCTGAGGACAAGAGGGGCGGAGTTTTCGAACAATCCGCTACGATCGCTTTTTCCCTCAGGGTAAGGTGAGAAACCACAGGTTCAGTATAATGGTATTGGACGGAGTAATTCTGGTTCAGTTTCACAATGCCACTCATGTCGTTACGCAACTTGAGAGACATGCCTTGCAGAATATTATTTTGCTTAAGAAATGAGGCATCAACGGGGTTGTCGTCTTTGCTGCAGCTTATGCTTGAACCCTCCGGCAAATTGAGGAAAAGTTCATTAGCACGCTTGGACAGCAACTGATGTTTCTGGGGGAAAGTTCCCGTATCATCCAATATTTGCCAGAAGATATGTTTGTCTCTGCCAATATACCATGTTTTGACAAAGTCCGCCCCTTGCCTGATGGTATCCAGGTGTTTTCCCTTGTAAAACAGTTTCAGGTTGAGAATTGTCTTTGCCATCATACCTCCTTAACCACTGGTCGCTGATTTACTTTGCTCAAGCCAATCCGTTTCCAGGAGGGTTGCAAAATATATATACTCATAAAAGGAACTAGTACCCAGCCTAACCAATTCCGTAATATACCAGCAAGGTATGGACTTATCAGCCTGAATCAGCAGAGCGGCCGGAGTGAGCGGCACGCCGTTTGCATCCGTTTCGCTTAGAGTTTCCTGGGCAGTGACCTGCAGGTATCTGTAGATATCCGAACGTTTTTCCTCGTCGGACGCAAACTCATCCAGAGTTCCAAAATACAGGCCTTCATCACCTATCAGTATCCTGTCCGGATACACCTGGATGACTGTTGTGCCCTTGTTTTCCAGCAGATCGTGCTTTTTCATTGTCACCGGAAACTCCATGTTATTCGGCATTGTATATTTCTGGGCCTCCAGGGAGACATTCTTGAGCAGAAATACAAGCAGTATGGTCAGGATGTCCACCAATGACACTATGGAAAGTTCCTTCCCCGTATCAAATTTCCTGCGGACCCGCCTGTTCAGGGATTTGGAATTCAGCAAGTGACTCATCTCCCCCCCCTGGCAGCATAATATCTGACCTGTGGCGCTTTGTAATGAACATTGGAGTAGTTGTTGGTCCTGCAAATGTCAATTGTCTTGATGAGGTCGTCATAAAGAACATCATCATAAGCAGCCACAGTGATATCCCGCAGTTCAGGATACTGATCCCTAATGGTTTTCAGGGTCAGGTCCAACTTTTCATAGTCGTATTGACCTTGTACCAATCCCAGGGAATCAGGCGGACTTCCCGGTTCACGGATCTCAAACCCCGGGAAAGTGGTTCCCAGGGAATCACGTGATGCCATAATTATCAAAGTCACTTCCGGGATATCCTTCTTGACCCCGCCAGCGTTGGCACTTTCAGTTTCGCCAGAAGTGCCTTCGGAAAAATTGAAGGCAACCATAGCCACCTGGGTGATCACCAGCATGAGTAACAAAAAGGGCATGATCGTTAGAAACAGGTTCATGATCGGCACCAGGTTTTGTTCTTTCGGTGCTGAGGCAGATGCTTGGTTCCTTCTGGCTGAAGGACGGTATGCCATTGTATTATCCTTTTGCTGAGATATTGATAAAATTGATCAGCTTGACGCTGTATTCATCTATTTCATTGATGATGCGCTGCGCCCTGGCAAGCAAGCCGCCCTTGATCAAGGTCAGCGGAATAGCCGCCAGCAAACCAAGCGCCGTTGTTCCGATCGCCGTCTTGATGCCTGCAGAAAGCCTGATGTTTTTCTGGCTGTCCAGTATATTCGGATCACCCAGAGCCGCAAACGCGTGCAAAAGTCCCCAAATCGTACCCAACAATCCCAGATACGTGGCGACCTGGGCCAGTGTATCAAACCAGAACAGACCGGCATCAAGTTTATATACTTTCTGCAGAACGGCTTCGTCGAAAGCATTTTGGACCTGATCACTCAACTCTTCCCCGGAAGAGGTTTTCCGTACATCCTTATAGACCGATAATCCACTCCAGAAGATGAAGCCGAGAGTGGTGTTCTTCAATTTGTCCGTGATCTTGAGGGCTTCTTCTATCTGGTCATTCTTGATGTAGCCTTTCAAACTCTTGTAAAGGTTAGCTGCATTGACTTTTTCCGTATGGTATAGTTGGATGTAGCGGATCACCGCATACACAATACCAATTATAAAAGTGAGCAGGATCAGATAACCGAAGATACCATGGGCGTTGCTGTCTCTGAATATGGTGTAAAGATTAATGCTCTCCCGCGCTGCCTGTTCGGCTTGCGCGTATAAGGCACCCACACCCATTACCAGAGTTAATATTACGAGAACGATGTTCTTAACTTTCATTTTGACTCCTCAAGCCATTTATATATTTTTTTTTGCCAATTCGTAAGTTGAGTTTCGCTTTCTTGCTGAATAATCTCAAGGTTTATGGTGTACTTATAGTTCCCGGGTTCCGCATAAGTATCCCTCTTGATCTGAACAACGCTGATATCAGGTATCATCGCCTTGATCTGGATCTCCAGTTCCCTGGGCGCACTGGAAACCTGAACGTCCTCAAAACCTGAGGGTTCATCCATCACCTGGGCATTAATCTGCGTGATCCCCATAAGGAGCAGGATTAGTGCGGACACGATGTATTTCATTTTCAGTTTACTCCTTCACGTTTTTATTGATGCTAAGCTCTGCTATCATCCCCCGATAAGGAGAAATGTTCTGGATTCCAATCCGCAGTGTGTTTTGTCCTTTTATGACCAAATCTGCAGGAATCTCAACCCTGGTGGGGTAAACTACGAAGGGATCTGTATCGTAGATCATAGGATTGTTGAGAGAAACCTCCGCGTTGTTTAGATAAACCGAAGCGTTATCGGGTGCCACAAAATCGATGTACGCATTCCGGAACTGCGCGTCCGCCTGGAACCGGACTTCAAAGGCTACTTCAGTTACCAGTTCATTAGGAGATTCATCAGTCCATATGGGTTGCGCAGCGGAATTGACCAGATACTCAGACCTGTTGATTGGAATATCAAAGGATTGAGATGCCACGGCATATGTCTTGGTTTCTCCACCCTGCTCATCTGTCATAATAACTGTCCAATCCTGATTGGAGTAAATTTTGTTAGTTTCATAGGTCTTGCTTTCAGCCAATTTATCCGGATCATAGTAGAAGCTGGAATTGAAATAAAGCACAACAGGATCTTCAGTTTCATTGGGAAAAACTCCCCTGAAGACATTCGCACCCTGGCTCCATAGGCCATCATTGACCTTAACAGCATATCGCACCGTCTTTTCCTGATTACCGATTGCCAATGTATCCACAGGGATATAGGTTAGATTGACTTCTTCCCCGTTTACATATATTATGGGGTCAAGGGGGTAGGCCAGCTGCAGAAATGCGAATTCAGGTGCGGCACTGAAATCAAACTCCCGCTGGAGTGTGAGTGTGTGGCCGGGTTGGACGGTGTATTTTGCCAGTTCCTCGCCATTGGGTGAGACTTCTGTTGTTAAAGCAAGATCAAGCTTCTTATTGCCTCCATCCGGTAACAAAAGGATCGCATCCCAATCTGAGTTCAGGGGGACAATTTCTTCCTGGTATTCAGGCAGCTGGTTTCTGGATCGCAATACTTCCTCAGCCTTTTGGGTAAACTTATCTGTATACCCGCCCAGCACATAGTTATTGTAAATATCCAGATATATGCCAGTGGAGGCCGCATTATATTGCTCAATAAATCCTTGCGCATAAGGCAGAAGCTGGTTATCGACCAAGTCATTATACTGAGCCTGGCTGAATTGATTTCTATCCCTGTAGGGATGCATTTCGTTGGAAATGTTTATATATTTACTTATCTGCGTTTGTATAACTTGCGCGGCATGATCGTTGATCCTGGCAATCAGGACCAGTGCTTCCAATCTTCTCGTATTATCGAGATATTGCGAACCAGGCTGCTCAAGCAACCTGATGATCCTGTTGCTTTCATTGTCAACCTGATCCTTAAGTCCGGGTACCCGATTCGGTTCACCTCCAAAAAGATGACGCCGCCAGGTTGTTAGATAATTGACCATTACTAACTGGTTTGGGGTTTTGCTCAAAAATCCATTGTTTTCAATATTGTCGATCTGCCGGTCAAAGTCACGCAGGAAGGCAAGCCTGGCAAGCCTGGCTTGTAACTCCTCATACTCGGCCTCAGCATAGGCAAAAGCCTCGTAGGCCTGGGAATTGTCCATAGTGAGTCCTTCATTTTCATACCGGGCTTCCAATTGTTTAAATTCATCTATCTTATCAAATACAAGATCCCAATCTTTCTCAGTGAAGGCTTCATCAAACTCCATGGCGATCCTGCCCAGATTTTGTTGGGCGGTGGTGAGATAACGCTCAGACCTTGTATTATCTTTAAGATAAATCTGCCTGGAGTAATATTCAAATTTTTCTTCGTCACCGCGGGCAAGGTATTCATCAGCCAAAAGGGTCAGGAATGTCACGTTCATTTCATGATCGGGATAGGTCTGTGTGAAATACGTAAGTAATTCAACTATCTTATCCTGGTTTTCCTCTTCGCGATAAATGTCAATAGCCCAAAGATAAATGTCTTCCGGATCAACATCCCCACTATCTATATCACCTGCCCGCACTTCATCGTGCAAGGCAATATACATCTCAGCGGCAGTCTCACGCCTCCCAGGATCAGCTTTCATTTCTTCAATGGCCTCCACTCTGAGATTGAAAGCCAGTTTGCTTTGGGGATACATACTGATAAAATCGTTCTTGAGCTTCCTGGTCTGGGTTTGATCGTTCATCAATGAATCTGCGATTGTCCAGCTTTCATAATAGAGGAAGTACTTTTCTTCGATCTTATTTTTAGCTTCTGCCAGTTCAAGCTTCAGGTCAATAGATTCCTGATATGAGGCGGCTTTCTTATACGCTTCAGAAGCTTGATAACGGTATCCCTGATATTTATCAGATTCACCAGTAAACTCATTGGAAAGGCGGATATATCCGCTTGCTGCCTGATCGTAATCGCCCCTTTGTTCAGCTTCTTCGAACCTATTCTGGATCTGCATTTTGACCTGTTGGTCGATATTTCTGGCATCCTGGGCATCTGTGGCATAGCTGAGTGCCTGCCGATACCAATTCTCCGCTTCCGCATAATTTTGGGAGGCTTCTTCGATGTTGGCCAGATTTAGGTATATGCTGCGACGGTCCGAATCATCCAAAGCTTCGCCGTTTTCCAATAATGAATGGTAATGTGCCTTGGCTTCGCTGGACATACCCCTTTCGACTTCTATGGCAGCGAGGTTCATCATAACTTCGGTGGCAATTTCCTGGTTTGCGGGATTAGCATATTCAGAAGAATTCAACACATCATAGAATCTGAGTGTGCCATCCCGGAATAACGTGTAAAGCTTGCTCTGGTTACCAGGCAAGTCGGAAGCTGTCTGATCTTCTGAATTGGCCAAATTGGCATTGAGGTTTTCATAAACCTCCTGTACATATTTGTAGGCCAAACCTTCATTGTTAAAGAAATCAGGATTGCCGGGATTCCGGTTGTTAAAGTCCCATAAGCTATGGATGGCTCTCATGTAATCCGCAGGGTTTTCATTTTCCTCGGCTATGACAGTTGCCAATTGTGTTTCGGTCTTGTCATTATCCTTCATCCATTGTTGATACTCAGCACCAAAAAGTTCCCGGTAGGAAGCAAACTCCCGGATGTGTTCTTTATAATTCTCGAGGGCTTCCCCGGAAGGTGATGCGATCACGGCATTATATTTATTGACGCGTATAGCTTCGTAGGCAGTTTTAATGACGCCAAGCTGTTCTTGAATGGCCTGTTGTCCAAGATCCTGACCCTCAATATTCCGTTTGTACCATTCAGATTCGTTGTTGTAATCATCCTTTATGTCTCTGTAATGCTGAGCTCTTATCGTTGCAAGGTCTTCCTGGCTGCGAATCTGAATTCCCGGTGTATGGTAAAGGGTGATGATCGAATCAACAATTGTTGGATTTACCAGAGCCATGGGTGTGGTCTGAAGCCTCAGATTCAGGAAATCTATCGCCTGCATAGGGGCCAGCATGTCCGCCTTTAGTTTGGCTGCCTTGTCCAGTATACTGGTTTTAACACTGGTATCTTCATAATCTGCCAAGGCAACCTGAATCTCTGACACACCCTGGGCTTCAGTGTTGAAATCCACGCCATCAAGAGCAACCAGGGAATACGCTATGTTATCTATAGCGTTGCCCTTATAATCTGTGGCCAGATAGGGATTGTCCACTACTTCCATGTCAACCGCTTGCATGAGGGTGACAAAATCTCCTATGGCCTGTTTCAAAGCAGCTTCATCCCCTTGGTTCATTCTCACCCAACCCCTTTGGTAAAGAGCTTCGTAAGTATATTCACTCTCAGGATCTTCAACCAGCTCATCAAACAGCGCAATCGCCCTTGTATAATAAAGGATTGGTTCAGCGGCGTCAGAACCTATAAGAAAGTTCAGTAAGCCCAACCTGTACACGGCTTCGTCATAAAGAGGTGAATCTGCAAATCTTTCAGAAGAGACAAGCTCAGTAAAGGCATCGGTTGCTTCAGTGAAATAAGCGGCATTGTATTTCAGGTTATCCGGTCTATCTTGATTGGGATTCTCGGTTCTGTAAGCAACTATCTGAACATCCAGCGAATCCCTCACAATTTCACTGCTCAGATAACCGATGTTATAAAGGGTGTAATCCATGAGGAAGAAATCGGGATCGATATCCAAAACCTTGCGGTAATAAGCGAGGGCTCGTTCTGGATTGTCCAGGTCCACGGCGTATTGGAGTTCCGCCATGTTGTAATGAACAATGGCATTGTTCAGCAAATAGCCCCCGCTGGGTTGCTCAAGGGCTTTGAAGCCCGGATTGTCCGCCACAAAATCCTGATGACGCCGTAATAGATCTGACTTTTCAGCAACAATCTCATCATACAAACGCTGCATCTCATCTTCACTAATGGTGCCCGCTTTGGCTTTTCGTTGCTGCTCACGATACCTCAAATTCCGATAGTCAAGCTGTAAATGGATGAAATCCAGGTTAGTCATAAATGAGTTGAGGCTTTGGTCAGTTGAGAAATTTCCAGAAGTTACATTACTGGCAAGCGCCAGTTGGCCATTGATGATTCGCTGCTGTTCCCTGGGATAGTTTTCTTTGATCATGGCAATCATGACCTCTTCAATTTCAGGCAGGAGCCGGTCAAAAGTGTTCTTTTCCCGGTTTAGTGCATAATACTCTTCCAGCAGTTCATTGAATATTGATTCTTCAAGAGAATCCAGATGCTTCCTGAAGGCCAAATACCGTTCTTTCCTGTTCTGAATGTCTGCCAGTTTCTCAACATATTCCTGACGTTCAGGCCTTAGATCTATGTTCAGCGCATTATATTCAGGGTCAGCCATAACCTCATCAATGGCTTCAATAACCTCAGTGTATAAATCAATGTTACGTTCAATGTCGAATAACCGCTTCATCTCCATGTCGCTGAATCCCTTGCCGACAACGGAAGGATCTTCATTGACAAAGAGTTCGTATCTCTGCTCAAAAATGCGATCCATGATATCAAGTACGATGCCGTAATACTCTGCAGTTCCTTTTAGCTGTTGTAAGAGTATTGCACCCTCGCGGTACTTACTGTAGCCCAGCATATCTGTATCCATGTAATCTGTGTTAGCGAGCAATTCTAAATCCAGAGGCGGAGGCAGAGAGTAAGATTCAAGCTGCTTTTTAAGTTCTTGGAGCAGATCCATCTCTTCTGTTGCAATTCTGTCCAGTGACTCGGTGGTTACAAAGCCTGGGATCGCTCTGAGTTCATTATAAAGGGTCTCGAGATCAGCCTGGATCGAGTTAATCTCAGTTTCCAGGACATAATATTCAGCTCTGGTGGGATTTTGATAATAAGGCTCAAAATCCAGGGTTTTTATCCTCTCCACTATAGCAGTGCGGCGTGGCTTGAATTGTTGATGGATCCAAACACGATTTGCATTGTAATTTTCTACGTAATTGGTGACTCCAGAGTGTTGTTCACTCTCCGAAATAAGGTCTGCCCACAAAAACAAGTAGGTTGGATAATATCTTCCCGTGGGGAAGAGGTTCAGGACGTCCTCAAGAAATTCACGGGCTTCTTGTTCATCCTCACCTTTCAAATAATCAACTGCTCTGTAATACAGCAGTAGATTCAACATTCTACGGGCATCCTCACCCAGCCTCATGTCATTAATCAATAAATCAAAATACGGAATCGCCGTGGAAGCTTCATCCACAACTGCATAGAAATGTCCAACAAGATATAGAACATCCAGTTCATCCAGCTGATTCAAGCTTTCGGAATGGATCATATATTCTTGTATTGCTTGTTCTTTATTCTCAACAACTAATTGAGGAAGTCTGTTTTTAATAAAATCTATTGCTTCATGTACTTTTGGATCTGAATATACGGAACGGCGTGTACTTACTGCTTCATAATCCGTTTGAGCCAGCATCAACGATATTGGTGTCAATGCCAAAGTTAGCAATAGATACAGATTGATATATTTCTTCATTATCCCGCTCGCTTATCGTCCTTGATGATTCAGCTGTATGAGATAGCAGGATCAAGGCTGCTAAGAATAGCAGCCTGATTTGATATCCTTTCGATTTGATGTATGTCAGGCACTAAGACTCGCATCAACCTAATTATGGTTTGATGCTTGGCTATTGATTTTGTTCCTGCAAATCTTGCAGCCAGGTTCGTAAGTCTTCCAGAGCTTTCTGTGCCTTCTGGCGTTCTTCACGCAAATTTCTAAGTTCCGCAAGTAGGTCCTTTACTTCGGGGGATAATTCCCGGTAAGAACTGGATTCAACAATACCAGGTGTTTGGGTTGTCGTGCCGGGTGTAACGATAGAAACTTCAGTGCCTGGTTCAGCTACTTCCACAGCAATTTCTCCGTCGGGGACAATTTCGGTCTCTTCTCTGCTCGATGCACTGGTATATTGCCATATGTCCGGCCTGCGCTTGGCCTCAGCATATTTGTCAAACAAATACGAGACTCCAAGGGCGACGCGGATATTATCTTCATAACCGTTGCCCTCTGAACCCTTGGCCCAGTCTTCGACTGCTTGGGCTCCGAGCCTGACAGTGAAGTTATTAAAGGTGTATTTTATGCCGGCATTGAAATCCTTTCCGTCATATTCGCCTAGGATGGCAAAATCTTTGAACGGTGAGAGCTCAATTGAGCTGAAAAATCCGCTGAAAAATCTGGATCGAGGTACCTGTCCGGAATAGCGGTTAGATCCCCATCCCAGGTTGAACATCCAGGAGACACTACCCATTACTGCCTGTTTGGATGCTACGACATAGGGTGAATAATACTCATAATCAGTTTTATCCGGATGGTCTGCCCACTCTATGTCCGGATATTCGTCCGGATGATAATCCTGAGCCCTGTGATGGTTAACAGGAGAGAAGATGTTGTCCATACCTACCGATAGCTGGGGCAGACTGACAGTTTCCTGGATGAGCTTGAGTTTTGCATTCATGAAGTAAACATCGTCCCCGCCGAAAAATCCCAGTTCAATTCTGTCCAATATACCCACACCTATCATGCCATAGGGTATGAAGCCATTCTGGTCGTCATTAACATAATCAGGCCTGACAACATCCCTGTAATAACCAACCAAAAGCAATTCTGCCGCCTTGTGGGGCAAAACGTAGGCATCCGGTGTTCTAAGCAGGCCCAACGTCTGGAAAGGCGCTGCTTGTAGCAGCCCAATCATAGATGCCAGAATCGTAATCGCAAAAACTAATTTCTTCATACTTCCCTCCACCTTTCGGTGTAATTTAAAACTAATGGCATTATATTATTGACATATTTCCCGTCAAGCTTTTTTTTGTAAAATGCAAAAGCAAAAAGTAACGGAACTCTTTCACACTGGAGAAGAACTTGCGGCAACGTATCTGACAAGCAAAGGATACAAGATCCTGCAGAGAAATTACCGCACTAAAACGGGCGAAATAGACATTATTGCTCAACATGAGAACCAGTTGGTTTTCGTTGAGGTTAAAACACGTTCCAAACACTCTATAAAACAAGCATTGATGAATGTGGGATATACGAAACAAAAACGTATATCACACACAGCTCAAAGATATGTTCTTGAAAACCCTGATTGTGTCAAGTCGAGAATTCGTTTTGATATAATAATTCTGTTGTTTTTTCGCAACACCAATAGCTATAAGATTGAGCACCTTGAAGATGCATTTACCCCCGTTTTTTAAATACACAACATTATGGTGAATAGTCGCTCAGAATAATAATATAGTTTTACCTGTTACTTCTTGCCTGGTTTATTATCAGTTATAAAGCAACGAAGTGTCAAAATCGTCACCGAGATACCTCAGGTAATCGGGATTTGAGCTTTCCCTTTCATCATTTTCCACATAGATTAATCTGTAGTTACCGTTCATTTGTATATCCACAAAAAGGTAAACCGCGTTGATCCTGCCCCGGTATTTCCAGATCTGATAATCTTTGCGTACATACCGGGTTTCATCCGAGGAAGTGCCTTTCTCGATTTCATCCGGTTTCCCGTTTCGGATGTGGATCCTTCCCATATCAGTGGTCCATCCCTTGTCAAAATGGCTGAAATACCTGTTTGCGTAATCCACCCTTTCCCGCATCATTTCTATCATCTCTGCTGTGTCCAGGTTGTTGGCAAGTGCCCAGCTTTTCCACATCTGACTGATGTATCTGCGTTTTGTATCTTCATCATAACCACTCCAGTCGGAGGTTGAACTGCTCAGGGGAAAATACCTAAGTAGTTGGTAATCGTCATCTGGATCTGTGAACAAGAAAAAAATCTCTTCCCGTGGTTCGGTTACAAAGAATACAAAATCCTTATCTTCAGTTTCTTCCTCAATCTGAAATTCCAGATTTCCTTCATACTCACCTGGTTTTAGATCACTCAACGGAATCCTGAGTGTCAAACCTTCGATCTCTTCCTGGGGTGTGAAGTCTATGAACCTGTCAAAAACCATAAGGCTGTCTTTTACGACAGTCAGATTCAACAAGCCGGATTTTCCGCGCAATTCATCTGATGCATAGATCTCAAAATAAAGGGATAGGTTCTGGCTGACATTTTTGTCGAAGATCAACGAAGGCTGGGTTTGATACAGCATGTTGCCGCGGCGGAACTTATTCAGGTATGAACTGCTGTCTGGACGGACAATGCTGCATAATTCCAGATCGCTGATCAACGCTTCACGCGAAAGACTTTCGGCAGTGAAAGATTTTTCCGCAGCCTTTTCTGAATTCAGGTCCGTCGCTAATAAGCGAAAAAGGTAGGGTTCTTCATCGAGTAAGAAACTGATCCGATTCAGATATGTCTTATAAGAGCGAGAATCCTCCTTGTTTGTAATGCCTATGTTGTCGCGGATCGACTGCTCAAAAACTATGCTGTCTCCCTGTATGATGTTGACCGTTACGTCAACTTCGGCGAAATACCCGCCTTTGTGAGCCAGGAACACCAGATTGTTGTACGGGATCTGGTAATCAATGTGCACGATGGTATTCTTATCCTTGTCCAGAAAACGCTGGGAACCAACGTGCAGGTTGATGACCTCGTTGGCGGCCAAAGCCACACTCAGGTACAGCATGAGCATTGCCAAAAGAGTTGAATATTTAATATTCCTCATCCTTGTTCCTTAATCTGTATTGGCCAAATCCGCCGGTATCGGCAAATTCAAAGACCAGATTTTCACTATAGTAATACCAAATGATAAAGGGGTACATATCTATGGGGTGTACCTCACTGTAAATCTCGTCCGGTTCGCCAAACTTTATATATATTCTACCCCGGTCAGAACTCCAACCCTTCAATCTTTTATGGATCGTATAACGTTGGTCGGCAATCATTACCCTTTGATAAAAGTTCTCCCGGGCTTCATTGCGGACCGTTCCGGGAGTGGGATCATGAGCTTCCCAGAAATTCTCGATCACTTCAGGATACAATTCCTCAGGCGCAGCCCGAATGCTGTTCCATTCATTCTGGTTGGCGATGTAGCGTAGTTGCTTGATTTGATCCTCGTAACTGTATTGTGAATCGTAGGCAAACCATTTGCTGTAAAAGAAAGGTTCCATGTTATAGCGGATATTGCCTTCAAAGAAACTTACTGAAAGATTTCCCTTATTGTTGTTGTTTATTAGGCTAGTCAGATCAGCAATTATTTCTCTCTGCGGTTTTATCTCTTTTAGCGTGATATCATCATATGAGATCAAAACACTATCCACCTGGGCGCTGAACCTTTGCCGGATCTCGCACTTGGCCACAGGAAGTGGAAGACCGTCAAGACCTTGCGGAATGAATTTGACCCCGCCCTTCTCAACCATCAGGTAGGGCTGACCAATCTCTGTATAGGTTTCTTCGATGACAAATACCTTCTTGAAGTCATATTTATCCCCCAAAGCCGTATTTTTCAGCCGCAGTAGCGCCTGATACCTGCCCGGCTCCATCCCGGCCTGGAAATAGACCGGCAGAGCCGTGTTCTCAAGCCAGTCACGCTTCAAAACAGATATCGCCTGCTCAAAATTGAACAATCTCTTGTCCGCAAGGCTCTGAACCTCCATGGTCAGCAGGTAATCGGCCGAATCTGAGTCACCGGCAAAGATCAGTGTATTGTAGGGTACCATTACCCAAAAATCCACTCCCAGCGGATATCTTTCCAGGATCACCTCCTGCCCTGAGAGTGCGGTGCAAAGCAGGATGGTAATCAGTACAAGCTCAGCTGCTTTTTTCTTCAACTTTCAACCTCAGGCTGAAATCCAACTTTTCCTCTTCCATCCATTGCAAAATGGCATTGGTGGGAAAAATCCTTTTCTGCGATTCAAGTTTGTAAGTATCACCATCTTCAAGGGTGACATTCGTTTTGAGGATGAATTCACCCCTGGCATTTGCGGCATACCGGGCGAACTCCTCCACAAGCTTGGTGGAAAAACGTTGCTGCTGGATATTTAACAATATCTCGCCCCTAAGCCTCAAGGGCAGTTCTTGCAGGCTTATGATATTCGATGGAATAATCCTCAGTTTACTCTCATCATTCCCATTGAAGTTGGATTTTGTGCCAAATATTACAAATATTTTCCCGGACGATAGTTTTGGTAGATGCTTGTCGCAATCGCTGTTGAAAAGGGCAACTTCAAACCTGCCTGCAAGATCTTCAAATTCAATGAAGGCGATCGGATCCCCCTTGCTGTTCCTTTTTTTTGTTATGCCGGAAACAATTCCCATCAAAACAAGGTCGTGGTTGGATTTTCCCATCTCTTCCAGCGAATTGGCATTGGTAAGATATTTTATCAGGCTACGGTATTCATAGAGCGGATGTCCCCCCATGTAGAATCCCAAAACAGCCTTTTCCCTCTCCAGTTGGAAAGCATATGCCCAAGGCTCATCGACTGGCAGGGGCGGGTAATAATCTTCTTTTTGTGTGTCTGTCGTGATAATATCAAAAAGCGATGTCTGCCCGATGCGCTTGTCTCTCTGCGCTCCTGTATTAAACGAGAGGGCAGTTTCGATCACAGCCCATTTCTGGGCCCGTGTCCCTTCAAGATCGTCCATTGAACCGCTGGCGATCAAGCTTTCCAGGACGGTTTTATTCACAGCACTGCTATCCAGCCTGGAACAGAAATTGAAGATGCAGTTGTAGGGGCCGTTCTTGAGACGTTCCTCGACTATGGCGTTGATCGCGGCTTCGCCCAGGTTCTTTATCGCCTTCAGGCCAAAGAGGACCTCCTTTCCCTTAACGCTGAATTCCTTGCCACTGCGGTTGATATTTGGAGGCAATATCTTTATGCCCATGGATTTGCAGACCTCTATTTTGATGGGTATGGCCGCGGGATCGTCTTCCAGAGAGAGCAGCGCCGCCATGAATTCCACGGGATAATGCGCCTTAAGCCAGGCGGTACGGTATGCAACTAGCGCGTAGCAGGTGGCATGGCTCTTGTTAAAGGCGTACTGCGCAAAATTCTCCCAATCCTGCCAGATCTTGTCCGCGATCCTTTCCGGGACGTTGTTCTCCTTCGCCCCCTCCTTGAACTTGCGCTGGAATTTCGCCATCAACTCGATCTTCTTCTTGCCCATTGCCTTGCGCAGGGTGTCCGCCTCGCCGTGGGTCAGATTTCCCATTTCACGGGAAATCCGCATTACCTGTTCCTGGTAAACGGTCACCCCGTAAGTTTCCTTCAGGGTGTCCTCCATGATGGGATGGTCGTATTTTACCTTCTCCCGCTTGTGTTTGCGGGCGATAAAAGAATCGATGAACCGCATCGGCCCTGGCCGGTAAAGCGCCACCATGGCTATCAGGTCCTCAAACATGTTGGGTTTTAATTCTATCAGGTATTTGCGCATCCCCTCGGATTCAAACTGGAAGATCCCGTCCGTCTGGCCTTTGGAAAGCAATTGGAACACCTTCTTGTCCTTAAGGTCCAAATCCTCAATGTCTATGCCCACACTTTGGGATTCTTTAACCAGATCGATCGTCTTCTGGATCAAGGTCAGGGTTTTCAGCCCCAGGATGTCTATCTTTAGAAATTTTAGTTCTTCCAGCCATTTGCCTTCGTACTGGACGAGGATGTTATTATCAGAGTCCTTCTGCGTGCTGCAGGTGAGTGGCACATATTCAGTCAGATCTCCGGGAGCGATGACCAGTCCGGCTGCGTGGATGCCCGTTTGTCTGATGAGTCCTTCCAAAACAAGGCTGTGTTTGTATATACTTTGATAGAGTTCATTGTTGTCGATGAGATGAGCGAAGTCCTTGGATTGGGCATAAGCCTCCTCCAGGCTCCTGATGTTGAACGGAATTGTTTTGGTTATGTTGTTAGCCTCACTGGCAGGGACCATCAAGACCCTGGCCACATCCTTGATCACTGATTTGGCGCCCAGAGTGCTGAAGGTTATCACCTGCGTCACGCTGTTGCGTCCATATCTCTGGACAATATAATCGATGACCTTGCTGCGGCCTTGGGCACAAAAATCTATGTCTATGTCGGGCATGTTCACCCTGTCCGGATTCAGGAAGCGCTCAAAAAGCAGGCCATAGCGCAATGGATCTATTTGAGTGATGTCCAGCAGGTAGGCAACGATGCTTCCAGCTGCGGATCCCCGGCCCGGACCCACGGGAACCCCCTGTTTGCGGGCGTTGTCGATCAGGTCCTTGACCACGAGGAAATATCCGTCAAAGCCCATCCTGTGGATAATATCCAGTTCGAAATCGAGGCGTTCATTGATCTCCTGCGTCTTTTCGCCATATTTGGCGGAAACGCCTTCCAGGCAAAGCTTGCGGAGGTATTCGCCCATGTCTTTATACTCGGGCGGGGTTTCAATTTTTGGCAAAAGGAATTTATCGTACTTAAGTTCCAAATCCACCATGTCCGCTATATTAACCGTATTTGCGTAAGCCTCCTCCTCATCCGGGAAGAGCTGCCTCATCTCCTCCGGGCTCTTGAAATAAAGTTCCTGGGTATTATACTTCAACCTGTTCTGGTCGTTAAGGTTCTTTCCGGTCTGGATGCAAAGCAGGATGTCATGGGCTTCATGGTCTTCCCTGCGCAGGTAATGGCAGTCGTTTGTCACCACCATCTGCTGTCCCATCTCCTTCGCCATTGAGATCATGACGGGCATCACCTGTTTCTCGGAATCCAGCCCATGGTCCTGGATCTCAATGAAAAAACGATCTCCAAACACCTCCTGATACCATTTTATGGTTTCCCTGGCCTCATCCTCCCTGCCGTTGAGGATCAACGAGGGGATCTCGCCCTTGACGCAGGCGCTGAGGCAGATCAAGCCCTCGTTGTATTCCTTCAGGAGTTCCTTGTTAATGCGCGGTTTGTAATAAAAACCCTCAATGAAAGAGATGGAGGATAGCTTGATCAGGTTCTTGTAGCCGGTGAAATCCTTCGCCAGAAGGACGATGTGGTGGCGGATGGCGCTTTTGCTGTGCTCGCTGCCCAGATCCCCGTTGATGATGTAGGCCTCGATCCCGATGATCGGCTTGATCCCGGCCTTTTTGGCCGTCTTGTAAAAATCTATCGCGCCGTAAAGGTTTCCGTGGTCCGTGATCGCCACGGCCGGCATTTTGTATTCCACGGCCAGCCTGATCATGCGGTCCACCCGGCAGGCGCCGTCCAAAAGACTATATTGCGTATGGTTATGCAAATGTACGAAAGACATTCTCGATAGCTCCCTTGTATCTAAATGATACAATTAATCTAGGCCGGATTTTGTCAAAGGATAATTTGGATATTTTTAGGTAATCCATAACTTACTGCCAAACACGAGGTTAGTTTTCCTCAAGAGGTAACCCACTGTGCCATATAAGCTTGTTAATCTCCATTATTATCAGCAAGCTAGCGGTTTAATTGCCATTCTTGTCAAGATCATGGAAATATCCCCGGGGATCCGGAGCCAATTCCCGGGAAAACAACGCGAAATTGTGGTTTTAGGGATCTCCCGTAAGGAGACGCGGTTTCAGATGCCTGCCTATATTATGGTATAAGGATCCCCACATCCGCCCTGGGAAATTTTCGCGATCCCGGGCTGGTTGAAATTATTCCACGCAAAGCGGGCAGGCGCCAAAAATTCTGGACAACCCGGGCGGAAAACCATTTCAAGGCCTTCTGGACCAGCTATCTTTAAAGATATCCGAAAAAAAACTTGCCGAAATCCGTTGTGCTCATTTTTTGGGATACAAAAAATTTTTGACTCAATAAGAGCCTATGGGAGAGTTAATGAGGTTACAAACCTTTCCTGGTGGAGTCCATCCCCCTGACAACAAAAATTACTCAGCCTCTGCAAGGATTGAGGAATTCCCCCTGCCGGGGAAGGTGATGATCCCCCTGATCCAGCATATCGGCGGCCCCTCCAGCCCCGTCGTCAAGGTCGGCGACGAGGTAAAAACAGGCCATAAGATCGCCGACGCCTCGGGATTCGTCTCCATTCCCCAGCACGCCAGCATCAGCGGCAAGGTGAGCAAGATCGACCTTTGCGCCCATCCTGCCGGAGCCACCGCCACCGCCATCGAGAT
>CAYRVG010000024.1:0-19367 GCA_964427765.1 uncultured Candidatus Cloacimonadota bacterium | reverse complement strand
CGCACGTGGGAGAGCGCCGCTTCGACCATGGCCTGGGCGCTCACCCCATGTCTGGCCAAAAGGTCTTGGGGCAGGGAGCCGCTGTTGACGCCTATGCGGATCGGTATCTTGCGTTCGGACGTCGCTTTTACCACTTCCTCCACCTTGTTCCGGGAGCCGATGTTCCCCGGATTTATCCTCAAACCGTCGATCCCCGCCTTAAGGGCTGCCAGGGCCAGACGATGATCGAAATGAATGTCCGCGATCAGGGGCACACCCGCTTCTTTTTTCAGCTGGGGTATCGCTTCCGCGTCACGCATATCCATAACGGAAAACCGGATAATTTCGCAGCCGGCTTCCTCCAGAGCACGGATCTGCCCGAGGGCGGACGGGACATCGGATGTGGGCACCGAGAGCATGCTCTGAACGCTGATGGGGGCTCCACCTCCGATGAGTACATTGCCTAAACTGATCTGGCGGGTGGATTTTCTTTTGTGCATATCCATAAGGCAATAACGGCTGACTTTGGATTTCTGTCAATGGAATTCAACACGCATATAATCCTTGACCAAAAAGTTAATGGCATTTAAATGGTAAAAATTGTGGATTATCGCATACACTTACGAATCCCAAACAAACTGGAGGATACAATGGCACGTATAATCGGCTTAATGCTCTTCCTTCTTCTGCTGGCAAACCTTGCCTGCGCTGAGGATTGGATCACGATCTACAATGACGACCTTTCCCTGGTACGCAGCAATTTTGAGCTGGACCTCGAGCAGGGTAGGCAGGAATACAATTTTGACGACATCACCTCGCGCATCGAATCAAGATCGGTTATCGTGCATTCCCTTGACGGGGGAGTGCGCGTGGCGGAGCAGAACTATGAATTCGATCTGGCCGGAAAACACCAGATCATCGCCAAATACATAGAAAGGGAAGTGGAGCTGCTCACGATCGAAGAGGTCCAGGTGAGGGGGATCCTGAAGTTTTACGACGGCAGCAGTTACGGGATCCTGGAAAAAGGGACGCAGAAGCTTTTGGTGGTCCCGGATAAGGAGATCCAGATCCTCCGGCTGGCGGAGCTGCCCTCCAATTTCTACACCAAGCCGACCCTGCACTGGAGCCTGATTGCCGACAGGGGCGGCAGCCATCCCGTCCAGCTGACCTACCTCACCGGCGGTTTCAGTTGGGACGTGACCTACAACAGCGTGTGGGACGAAAAGAACCTGGCCGTGAATTCCTGGGTCACGATCAAGAACACCAGCGGCAGGGCCTTTGAGGACGTGAACCTTAAGCTCATCGCCGGCGACGTGAACAAGGTGCAGGAAGAATATTACCGTTCCAAGGACATGTACCGGGAGGATGCTCTGCAAGCTGGATCGATGGCAGCGCCGAGCTTTGAGGAGAAGGCTTTTCACGACTTCCACATGTACACCCTGGACCAGAAGGTTTCCTTTGCCAACAACCAGACCAAGCAGATCGAGCTATATCCCACGCAGAACGTCAATGCCGAAGCGGTCTATGAATACGCGACCTGGGCAGCGGGCGTCAAGAGCGTGATAAAATTCAAGAACACCGAGGAGAACGGGATCGGAAAGCCACTCCCCAAAGGCGTGATCAAGGTCTACAAGCAGGATACCGACGGCAACCTCGAATTCATCGGCGAGGACAGGATCGACCACACCGGCAGGAACGAAGAGGTGACGATCAACACGGGCACGGCGTTCGACCTCGTGGGCTCCACAATGGTGCGGGACCAGACCCAGATCAGCAAAAACACCAGCGAACGCAGCATCCAGATCACCCTGCGCAACAATTCCACCGAGGCCAAGACGATCAACGTCATCCACCAGATGGGCGGCAATTCACGTATCATAAGCGTTCAGGACGATCATGAATACACGGTGGACACCAATAACAAAGTGACGTTTGAGATCCCCGTCCAGTCCGACGGGCAGGTGATCCTCACCTTCAGGGAACGCACGGAATATTGAGGATCCAAAACAACAGGGACAGGTTCATCATGCAGAGTAGAATCTATACCAACCTACGGGGCATCAGACGGGAAATGCTGAAAATACTCGGCGAAGTGTCATCTCTCACGGATAATCCGATCGCCATAGAGGACGCCATCGACGATGTCTGGCATCCAAACTGCGATGTTTACCAGACCGACGAGCACTGGATCGTGCTGGTTGAACTCGCGGGTGTGGACAAAGATGAGATCAGCATATCGGTGACGCCGGAGTATCTGAGGATAAGCGGTTTGCGTAACCTCCACTCGGAAAACTGCCACACATCCTATCAAAGCATGGAGATCGAGACCGGGAGATTCGAACGCCGCGTCTTCTTCCCCGATCTTAGCCTGGACAAGGAAAATCCGAAGGTGCAATACAGGGAGGGCATCCTGCGGATCGCTTTCACCATCCAGGCCACGGTGGAGAGGATCATACCCATCGAATAGGCCTCAGATTATAGCCGCAACAGGATAAGGACAATGTAATACGGGGTGACCGGATGATGCCCGGTTACCGGGGAGGATCGATGAAAAAAATATGGATCGCGGCACTGGCACTCTGCCTTGGAGTTGCCGGCGCTGCTGTTGAAGTTGTATCCATCAAGTCTGAGGATCTGTCCAAAACCTCCAACCAGGTGACCGTAAGGCTCTCCGGTCCATCACAATACGGGGTGCAAAACTTGCCGGATGGGATGGGGATCAGGATAGTGGTGCAAAACGCGGAAAAGCCGGATTTCCTGCCCGACTATCCAAGATTGAGCCGCGTAATAGACAGGATATCAATGTATAATCTGGAAACCAGCCTTATCATAGACATCCGGACCATGGGAAAGTATCCGGTCACACACACTTCCAGCGGGAATGGCAGCCGCATCACCGTGACCATCGGAACCAAGCCCGAACCGGCTCAAAAACCTGTCCGACCACCCGAACCCGGGATCCAGATACCCCCCGCGCCGGCATCCGAAGAAGAAAGCCCGCCAGAAACAGAGGAGGGTCTTTTTACCCAGGCTGATTCCGCTGTCACGGACACCCTGATCTTCGAACCCGGAACTTCGCGGAAGGAAATTCCAGCGACAGGGACTTCCGGGGAACAGGCAACGCGGGCGGAAACAAAAAAGCGTCCCTTCATTTCTTTGTATGTGATCATCGGCATAGCCTTGATCCTCTGCGTATGGGTGATCCTGAAATTTTTCCACAAGAAGAAACCTGCTGATCTTCCGGACAGTTTTGTCCAGACTCCCGAAGGCACGATAATTTTGATGGATGACGACGCACGGATCCGGATGGCGGAAAAGCTGCATGAACAGGGCTGGAATGCTTCCCAGATCGCCCGGGAATTGAAATTGAACATCCAGCAGGTTGAAGCGATAACCGCCGGCACAAAAGGGGAAACCAGCCGGGAGGATGATGAAAATGATGCCTGACTCTGCCAGGAAAGTATTGCGCCTGACGATCCTCGCAGTTATTTGCCTTGCTTCCACATGCTGCCTGGCCAAACCGCTTTGGGAGGATTCCGCCTTCAAGCCGGAGGTCCGCAGCTTCGTTTCATTCAGTCCGCTGGACTATAACGACACCTACGACGTCCGGACCCCGCTGGTAAATGAGCAGGGATTGAAACATCCCTTCTGGAATTGGAATATCTTCAAATCCTCTCTGCTGGAGGCGTTTTCACCGGGAGAAAGAACCACATCCCTCATCCAGTATGCCTACCGGGATTCAAACCTGGATTACTCTGCCGAGGCGAATTTCTTTGCCGGATACGACTACCGTCTCGATGACCCCGGAAGATACGGTTTCCTTCACAAGGGATTGCGCGTGAATTCCCAGGTGAACGACCTCGTCCGGTTCCGCGCCACCTGGTGGAACGGCCGGTTTTACGGCAATATGGACGCTTCGCACGGATCCCCGCTTATCGATGGTTTCAACAACCAAAACCAAAGCAGAAATCTGCTGGATAATATCAATGGAGAGATCAGCTACAGCGGCAAGCACCTGACAGCGGCCCTGGGCAGGGGAAAATTCCAGATAAACAACTCCATATCAGGTTCGATCGTTCTTTCCGACCGGGTTAATGAGTATGATTACCTGCTCCTGGAAGAAAGATTCGGCAGTTTCCGTTTCTCCTTCCTGCACGGCACCCTGGCCGCGGATACCCTGAATTTGGACAACACCCTGCCCGCCAAGTATATGGCTTTGCACCAGATGAGTTATTTCCCCCACGATCGGCTGGAGCTCTTCATCGGTGAAACCGTCATCTACGGAAACAGGTTGGATCTCAGCTATGCCCTGCCGGCCTATTTCTGGCGCATCGGCAAGTACAGCATCCCCAAACAGGACAACCTCCTCATCTATGCCGGGGCGAACATCCAGGCCGCTGAAAATCTCACGGTCTATCTCAACGGCGCGCTGGATGAGCTCACATATAACAAGTTTTACACGGATTGGTGGGGCAATAAGTATGCCCTTCAGACCGGCGCCTTAATGCTGCTGCCCTCCCTGGCGCTCGTTCCGGATCAAGATCCCCGCTGCGCTTTGGAATTCACGGCGATCCGTCCCTGGACCTACACCCATTACACGAATGTGACCATGTATACCCATGACAGGGAGCCCCTCGGATACAACAAAGGTTCAAATCTGCTGGATCTGAGCGCGGAGCTGAATCTGCCCCTGCCTGCCTGCCTGCGCTGGGATGGCAGAATATCACTGACCTGGCAGGGAAGCGAAGGCAACGACTGGCGCCTGAACTACCATGATTACTTTCCAGCGGAAATCGTGAATACCGCTGAAGCTCACTGGCTGGAGGGGGACGTATCTTTTCACTGCCGGCTGGAAAACGCTTTGCGCTGGGACATCATGGCGCATCATTCCTTCCTTGTCGGTCATGGCTCGGATTTCGGGGAAAACTCCCGCCATCAGTTTTTTGGCTGCTGGCAAACTTCATTTTAAAGGAACCAGTCAATGCCCATTGTTGACAGACTCGATTTTCCCAGAAGGCACAAACTTAAGGACACTCTGATCCTAATCATCATAGCGGCAGCCATATTCGGGATCGTCTTAAGCAGATGTTCAGCCGCCAAACGCAAAGAGCGCATCATCATCCACAGCATCTTTTTTGAAGAATACGACCGCCAGTATATCCGCCTGGGATATGAAATTGAGAACAAAGGACCTTCCGATGAGCGCGTATCCCTTTTGGCCAGGGTGTATGACGCCAATTCAGAAGAGATCGCCAGTATTTTCTTCTCGGAGGATCTCAAGGCAAATTCCCGCGAATTCAAAAGCAAGGTGATAGACAAGCTCGACCGTCCGCTGAAAAAAGACGAAAAGCCTCACCGGGCCACCATCGAGATCCGCCAGCGGGGCTTTCTCACCTATTGATGCAGATACAGTTGGCACCATAAAACACTATTGACACAAAACCCTGCCCGGGATTTCTGTGCCGGAATTTTGATCCAAGGAAATACCTTAAATGCGTTTTAACAAACTGAGCCCCCAGGAACGGAACACGGCGATACTGCTGCTTATTGCGGCAGTTTTCAATGGCGTGATACTTTCCCTGAACCAGACGCAGGACATAATTTCCCGCAAGGCCCTGCTGGCAAAGGATTGGCAGTTGATGCTGATGACCATGCTCTGGCCGGTGGCGAATTTCTTTTCCGTCTGGTGGGCGCGAGTGTTTGAACGCAGCAGCCATAAACAACGCTATTTCCTTCTTGCCGGCATCCTGGGACGTCTGACTATGGTCTATGCCATCTGGCTGACCACCATGAACGAATTCCTGGTCGTCATGGGTTTGCTTTTTGCCTCAAATTCACTCATTATGCCAGCGCAAAACAGGATCTACCAAAGAAACATCCATTACAAACACCGCTCCAACCTCTATGGCTTTACCCTAAGCCTGGGGATCGCCGTTTCCCTTGTGGTTACCTTCTTGGGCGGAAGGTTTCTGGACCAGAATGAAACGATCTTCCGCTGGTTGCTCGTTTTCACGGGCATCTGCGGTTTCGCGGCCGCGGCGGCACTTTCCCTGATCCGCATCCAGGAACCAATTGTGCAAAAAGTCCGCCCCCGCCTGAAACTGAAGCAGGCCCTGCTTTCGCCCATTTACGGGACGTTCAGATTGCTGCGGGACAACCGTGCCTTTGCCTGTTTTGAGCGCAGTTTCTTTATCTACGGGATGGGGTTTATCATGGTGCAGCCCGTCATCCCGATCTACCTTGTGGATAAACTTCAACTCAGTTACACCACAAATTTCCTTGCCAAGGGGATCGTCTCGCAGATTGGATTACTTCTTCTTTCGCCCGTGATCGGAAAACTGCACGACCGTATGCATCCCTTCCGCTTCATGGCAACGGCTTTCGGCTTGCTCATGTTATTCCCCACTCTCTTTGTTGTCTCCTCGCTCTGGCAGGGTGATTCCATCGCGCCCGTCCTGATCGTGTTCCTGGCTTATTTTGCCTTTGGTATCGCCATGGCGGGAGTCAATATTTCCTGGAACATGGGCTCCATCTTTTTTGCGGGAAAAGAGGACGCGTCGATCTACCAAAGTGTTCATATAACCCTCACCGGGGTGCGGGGCCTCTTTGCCCCCGTACTGGGATTTTCGCTGCTTAAGATATTCAGCCTGACCTCCGTTTTTGTTGTTTCCGCTTGTTTCTTCCTCACTGCCTCGATCGTGAGCTTCAGGGATTACCGGAAGTGGAAAAAGGCAGGCGGGATCTTTGCTCCAGAGTATTAAGGCGGTTGACCTGAATTCTTCATACCCCAGCAAGTCGGATGTTTTTTAATGTTTTACGCAGATTTTGCTCTGATACTCCAAGCTTTTCAAGCACTTGCCTCCCAACCCTGGGCATTTTTTTCTTGACACAAACCTAAGCTTATATTTTTGAGGGTTTTATTAAATGTAATATGCAATTTGGAATATCGAGAGTATAAATTCAAAGGAGAAAAACATGACCAAAGCAGATCTGGTAAAGATCGTATCCGAAAATACCGGAATCATTCGTAAAGACGTTGCAGTTGTTGTTGATTCCCTGTTACAATCAATTAAGGACAGCCTTTCCAAGGGCAATCATATTGAGATCAGGGGCTTCGGCACTTTCAAACTGAAAACCCGTAAACCGCGCGTGGGCCGCAATCCCAAGACCGATGAGAAAGTTCCGGTTCCTGCCAGGACGGTTCCCACATTCAAGTTTTCACGTGAATTCAAGAATTCCGTGGTAGACATCAAAATAAAGAAGTGAAGTGAGTTAAAATGCCCTGCGGAAAGAAAAAGAAAAGACATAAAATCGCAACCCACAAGCGGAAAAAACGCCTGCGCAAAAATCGTCATAAAAAGAAATAAGTGACAAACCACCCCGCGGGGTGGTTTTTTTGGCACCTATGAACAAGGAACGTGAGGATTTTTCCCTGGAGATCCGGCAGTTGATCCGTGACTCACTGAAGGCGGAGATGGGCGGAGAATTCTCCGAACATGAGGATTATCCCTATTTCTTCACCCGGGAGAGTTTTGACTCTCTCACCGAGGTGGACGGCTTTCCACTATTTCCTCGCGAGATACCAGATATCCTTCTGCAATGGGCCAGGATGGATCCCGCCGTGAACTGGCGCATGGAGGATCTTCTGGTTCTGGATCTGGAAACGACGGGACTGGGGCGTGGCCAGACGATAGCATTCATGATCGGGCTTGGTTTCTATGAAGCCGGCCAGTTTGTGGTGGAACAGCTATTCCTGCCGGAGCCTGAGGGGGAAGCAAGTTCCTTCGACCGCCTGATCCAGCTTCTCAAAGAAAAGCAGGTGCTGATAACATTCAACGGCAAAACCTTCGACATCCCCGTCCTCGAATCCCGCATCCTCTACAATCAGATCTGGCTGGATCTGCGTTCCAAGGAGCACATCGACCTCCTCCACCTGGCCAGGCGACTCTGGAAGAACAAGATCCCCTCCTGCGCGCTGGAGACGATAGAGTATTACATCATGGGCTACATCAGGGAAAAGGAACTGGAGATAGACGGAGGTTTGATCCCCCAAACCTATTTCCAATACCTCATCAACGGAGACGCTGAACTAATGCGCCGCGTCTTTGTCCACAACAGATTTGACATTTTGCACACTGCAGCGCTGTTCACTCTGATATGTGACAGCATCGGCTATCCCCCGGCCCAGGGATTTGACCACCGTATAGATTACCATGCCCTGGCAAAACTCTACCTCAGCCAGGGTCATCGTGAAACTGCCCGCAGGATCCTGGTCGATCTGATGGCTCAAAACCATCTGACGGGTGACATAGCGTACGATCTGGGCCTGCTGTACAAGAAGGAGGGGGAACTTGAAGCGGCCGAAAATTGCTTCGCGATGGCCGCGGATCTGCTTCATCCGGAGGGGATGCTGGAATATTGCAAAGCCCTGGAAAAGCGCAGGGAATTCGCCCGGGCGTTGGAACTGGCTGAAAAACTTTTGCACTGGCAGATGGAACGTCCCTTGGTCAATAGCCGGAAGGTGCTGGATCTGGAGAAGCGGATCCAACGCCTGCAAAGAAAAGCCGGAATCTGATCCGGGGAAGTTTACAAAGAAGGGTCTGCCGCTATTCCCTACCCCGGGGATGCCCTTTCTTATAAGCTTTTTTCACATCTTTGAGGGTGACGTGGGTGTAGGTCGCGGTGGTGGATAGGTTGGCGTGGCCGAGCATTTCCTGCACGGCGCGCAGGTCGGCACCCCGGTTGAGCATGTGCGTGGCAAAACTGTGGCGCAGCGTGTGCGGCGAATACCCTTTCTGTTCCGCCACCAGCCGGAAATACTTGTTGAGAATGGTATATAGCTGGAAATCGGTGAAATCCCTGCCGCTTTTTGTGAAAAAGAGCCGGTCGGAGCTGTATTCCTGCTTCAGTTTTTCCCTCACGGGCAGATAATCCCGGATGGCCTGGATCGCTTCCTTGCCCACGGGCACGATCCTTTTCTTGTTCCCTTTGCCGATAACGCGCACCATTCCACGCTTGAGGTCGATATCATCGAGCCGCAGCTGGGCCAGTTCGGATATCCGCAGGCCGGATGAATAAAGCAATTCCAAAATGGCCCGGTTGCGGACGCCGAAGATGCTGCCCTGGTCGGGAATGCGCAGGAGGGTGATCATCTCTTCCTCGGTGAAGTAGTGGGGCAGCTTCTTCTCAAATTTGGGGCGCTTGATCTTGTCCATGGGGTTTTTTTCTACGGCTCCCGTAAGCTTGAGATACTTGAAAAAGCTGTTCAGCGCGGCGGATTTGCGGGCCAAAGTGCGGTTGGAGACAGGTTTGTCGTGCAGCCAGCGCAGCCAGTCCCGGATCATCAGTATGCTGATCTCCTGGCAGCTGGCCTCGCCATCCTCAAAGAATTTGGCGATGAAGTTGTAAAACTGCTCCAGATCCCTTTTATAGGCGAGTATCGTGCAGGCGGATCTGGCCTCTCCCCGCAGATATTTGAAGTAGTTTTCCATCTCGTTTCGCATATACTTTTCCCTATGAACGCATTTTTTACTTGCCGGATTACTTGTCGAGGAAAAAATAGCACTGTAAGAATGGAGGTTTGATGAATCATCACATCTCAGGCAGCGCGAAGCTTGGGAAAGACGTTAGGATCGGCTTCAACGCGGTCATCCTGGACGACGCGCGCATTGGTGATAACTGCCTGATCGGCAACAACGTCGTGATCCATCCCGGCACTATCATCGGCAATGACGTGCGCATCGACGACAACACGGTGATCGGCAAACTACCGCTTTCCTCTCCGCGCAGCATTTTCAAGGTTCCGCCGGAACTCAAGCCAACCACGATCGGCTCTTTCTGCCAGATCGGCACGAACGTGATCATCTACGCCCAATCCGAGATCGGCGAAAGAAACCTGATAGCTGATCTGGCAACCATCCGCGAGAACGTCACCATCGGGGACCTGAACATCATAGGCAGGAACGTGACCATTGAAAATTACGTCCGGATCGGCTCCCGCAACAAACTAGAGACAAACTGCTACATCACGGCCTACTCCGAGATTGAGGATTACTGCTTCGTGGCGCCCTGCGTGGCGACCAGCAACGACAATTACATGGGCCGGGATCCCGAAAGGTTCAAACATTTCAAGGGCGTGACCATGAAACGCGGTTCCCGGATCGGAGTGAACGCCACGATATTGCCCGGCAAGGTTCTTGACGAGGATTCCTGCGTTGCCGGCGGTGCGGTCGTCACCCGCGACGCCCCGTCCCAAAAGGTTGTCCTGGGGAATCCTGCCAAGCCAAACCGTGATGTCCCTGAAGCGCAATTATTAAAGAACAACCTGGATAAATCATGAAAGCGCTGCTGATCATTCCCACATACAATGAGATCGAGAACATCGGACGGATCATCCCGGCCGTGCTTGGCCAGAGCCCTGACCTTGAGGTTCTGGTGATGGATGACAACTCCCCGGACGGAACCGCCCAGGCGGTGAAAGACCTGATGGAGTCTGAGCCCCGGGTACATTTGATCGAGCGCCCGGGCAAAATGGGGCTCGGTTCCGCCTACGTGACCGGCTTCAAATACGCGCTGCAGAGGGATTATGCTTATGTTCTGGAGATGGACGCCGATTTCTCCCACAATCCGGATGACCTGCCGCGCCTTTTGGAAACGGCCAAAAAGAAGGATCTGGTCATCGGTTCCCGTTATTGCCAGGGCGTGAATATCATCAATTGGCCATTCAGACGCCTTCTGATCAGCTATTTTGCCTCCAAATACGTGCGCGTGATCACCGGAATGCCCGTCAAGGACCCCACCGGCGGCTTCAAATGTTTCAACCGCAGGGTGTTGGAGGCGATCGATCTGGATAAGATCCTCTCCGATGGCTATGCCTTCCAGATCGAGATGAATTTCCGCGCCTGGGTCAAGGGATTCCGTATCAAGGAGATACCTATCGTTTTCACGGAGCGCCTCAACGGTGTTTCCAAAATGAGCCGCCACATTGTCTGGGAAGCGGCCTGGATGGTCTGGAGACTCCAATTCATGAAGCTTCTGGGAAGACTATGAGCCAGAATCAAAAGTAACAAGGAATGAATTAGTTTTATGCTGGAACGTATAAACGCACCCCAGGAACACAATGAAGACGAGGAATTCGACCGCGCGCTGCGCCCTCGCACCCTGAAAGAATTCATTGGTCAGCAGCACATCAAACAGCTACTGGATATCTCCATCCAGGCTGCCAAGCTGCGCAAGGAGCCTTTGGACCACGTTCTTCTTTACGGCCCGCCCGGGTTGGGCAAGACCACGCTTTCTTCCATAATCGCCCGTGAATTGGCAGTCGAGATCACGGTCTCAAGCGGCCCCGTGATGGAAAAACCGAGTGACCTGGCCGGCATCCTCACCAACCTGCAGAGGCACGAGGTCCTGTTCATTGACGAGATCCACCGTCTTTCCCACATCATCGAGGAATACGTCTATCCCGCGATGGAGGACTTCCAGATGGAGATAATCCTGGATAGCGGACCCAGTGCCCGCACCCTCCGGATCAGCATCGAACCGTTTACTCTCATCGGCGCCACCACCCGCGCCGGTTTGCTGACCCCGCCTTTGCGAGACCGTTTTGGCATTGTGCTGAGGCTGGATTATTATGACTTTGATTCCATCTGCCAGATAATCAGGCGCTCCGCCGGGATCCTGAAGATACCTTCCGAAGAGGAGGGAATCGCGGAACTCGCCCGCCGCAGCCGTGGAACCCCGCGTATCGCCAACCGCCTGTTGCGCCGCGTCCGCGATTTTGCCCAGATCAAGGGGGACGGGATCATCACCCTGAACATAGCCCTGGACGCCCTGGAGATGCTGCAGGTCGACCATGCCGGCTTGGACGAGATGGACAAACGCCTGCTTACCACGATCATAGAAAACTACCGGGGCGGCCCCGTGGGGTTGAAGACGCTCTCCACCGCGGTTGGCGAGGACGCGGGCACGATCGAGGAGATCTATGAGCCTTACCTTGTCCAGCAGGGGTTTCTTGAACGCACGCCCCAGGGCCGGAAAGCCTCCTTCAAGGCCTACAAGCACCTTGGCATCACCCCTCTTGAAGAACAGCAGGACATATTCTGATTCACTTCTTCCTGCTTCTGATCCATGAATTCACCTCCGATGAACAACCGCGTGGCCTGATCCAGTTCTGATATGGGATACAAAGCCAACATCACCAGCAACCTGATCAATCAGGTCATCCGCATCGCCGTCGGCGCCCTGACGGGAATAATCGTCGCGCGCGTCCTCGGCCCGGCGGGCCTCGGTTACGTCACCTACGCGGTGCTGATCTTCACCCTGATCGGCGATTTCGGGCATTTTGGCCTGAACAACGCGGTGATGTATTTTAAAAAACGCAGCAGCTATAACCCGGATCACATCTTCAACGTTAACGTCTCCTTTTTGGGATTGCTCTTCATGGCCATCTCCGCGGTTGTGCTCATCATCCGCAGCGCCGGACTTGCACTCACCGGCTACAATTACCTGTATATCCTGGGTGGTTTGGTCTTCGTGGCTTCGGATCTGCTCTTCACGAATTTCCATTCCTGGTACATCGGCGATGAACGCATCGTGGAAAGCAACCGCAGCATCAGGACCGTCTTCCTCATCAAGAGCGCCGCAATCCTGATCCTCTGGGCATCGGGGATGCTCACTCCCGGCAGTTTCTTTGTCGTGACCGCCCTGGCCATGTTGCTGAACGCCATACTTTTGAAGATCAATCTGAAGCAGGGCTTTTCACCCCGCATAGATCTCAAACTCCTGAAGGCGGAATACGGTTTCGGCGGCATAGTCTGGCTGGGGGCCATCTTTGCCTTTCTGCATTACCGCGTCGACCAGCTTATGATAAAGCAAATGCTGGGGATCAGCGATCTGGGTGTTTATTCCGTTTCAGTGAGCCTCGCGGAGCTGATGTTTCTAGTCCCCGTGAGCATAAACACCGCCCTCTTGGGCAAATTGTACAATACCGGTGAAAAAATTGCCACGCGCAGGGTTATGTCCCAGACCCTGAAGCTCAGCCTCTATGTCTGCTCCGGCCTTGCCCTGATCGGCATCCCCCTGAGCCTGCTCATTCCGTTTGTATATGGGGAAGCCTATTCCGGGGCGGTGATCTGCACGATGATCCTGCTTGTGGGAGTTATCTTTGCCTCTCTGGCCAAGGTTTCCGCGCCATATTTCTTCACCATCGGGAAACCGGTCTTCCATCTGGTCATAACCTTCATCACGCTGCTGCTCAATGCCGCCCTGAACTACCTTTTGATACCGGTCCACGGGATCGTCGGAGCCGCGATCGCCTCCAGCATCTCCTACCTGGCCTACGGGGTTTTCTACCTCCTGTTATTGATGCTGAGGGAAGAATTCACCCCGCGGGATCTCTTCCACCTGCGATTTGAGGACATCCGCCTGCTATGGAAAAAAAGCTGATCCCCCGGGACCTCTTGCGCGGCCACATCTGGCACCAGGGAAAATTCCACTCTGAAATCCCCGCAAACCTTTTTCCGCCGGATTGCGCGCCCCGCCAATTCAAAGATATCCTGCAGAAAGTGGATGGCTGCTTCAGCATCATCATTGAAAGGGATGGATTTATTCTGGCTGCCGTGGACAGGATCCGTTCCCTGCCACTTTTTTACGCTGAGAAGGATAACGGACTGCTTATCGGCGACGATGCCTTTGAGATCCGTTCCCGCCTGGGATACCCGCCCCTGGACCAATCCGCCCTGCCGGAGTTTCTGCTAACCGGTTACAACTGCCTGAACGACACCCTTTACCGTGATCTCAAACAGCTGGAGGCCGGGCAATATCTTGTCTGGGACAAAACCACGGCCACGCTCGAGGTCAAGGAATACTTCCGCTACCAGCACCTTTTTGAGCCGGTCGGGGATTCCCTGGAGGAAATGGACAGGATGCACGAGCGCGTCATCGACCGCCTGATCGAAAGCGCCGCGGGCAGGACCCTCGTCATTCCCCTCAGCGGCGGCTACGATTCCCGGCAGATCGCGGTGATGCTGAAACGCCTGGGCTGCGAGAATGTCATCTGTTTCACCTATGGCAGCAGGCACCACGGGGAATGCGCCGCCTCGCGCAAGGTGGCAAAATTCCTGAATTATCCCTGGCTGATAATCGAGCATAACCGCCGCATGTGGTACAACGCCTTCCATTCAGAAGAGATGCGCGCGTATTTCCGCTTTTCCACCCACCTCTGCTCCTCGCCGCATATCCAGGACTGGATGGCAGTGCAAAGGCTCAAGGAGCGGGAGCTTATCCCTCCTGACGCGATCATCGTGCCCGGCCATTCCGGTGGTTCACCGCAGGGAGACAACTTACCCCAACTCTTTGAGGATAAGGAAGATCTGACGGCGCGTGACCTGCTGGACACGATCTACCACAAGAATTACAATCTCTGGTTCTGCCCCAATGACCGCCGTAACGAACTTTTCGCCCGCCGCATCCGGGATTATCTTCAGATCCCGGACCTGATCAAATCCGAGATCGCCGCCTCGATGTTTGACGAATGGGACTGGCGCCAGCGCCAGGCGAAATTCATCGTCAATTCCATCCGCGTTTATGAATTCTTCGGCTACGAGTGGCGCCTGCCCCTCTGGGATCTGGAATTTATGGAGTTCTGGATGCGCGTCCCCCTGAGCCAGAGGATCCACCGCAGCCTTTACAAACAATACGTGAAAAAATATCAGCTCGTTCCCGTGCCCGTCTATCACGATTTCCCCTGGCCGCAGCGCATCAGGAACAAATCCCTGCGCATGCAGCTGGGCAATATCATGGATCCCCGCTACGGCAGATTCCTGGATTACCGCAACCGGCATGATTACCTGAACACCCGTGTCTCCTCGCTCCTGGCTCCGAATGTCAGCTACCCGGATTTCGTGAATCCGGATCTCACACTCCTCCGCGCCGATATCAACGCCATCCAGTCCCTAACCTATATCAATGAGTTGCAATCCGGCAGATTGATTTGACCCCGGCCTGATCTTTCCCAACTTATTTCCTTTCCCCAAAAAAAGCGCCGGAAGGCATTTCCCGGCGCTTATCTATCTTACTGAGGAGGGGTATGTTATTTCTTTTTGTTGGGTCCGGTGCCGTCCATTTTCATTTCGCGTTCCTGGTCGCAATCGTCGCAATCGCGCATCTTTTCACGCATCCGTCTCACGTTGCGGTAGATCTCCATGGGGTGAGAGCCGCCAGCTTCGCGTCCAAACATCCCGGGATGCCTGTCGCGGTGCATGCCCATGTATCCGAAGCGGTTTCCCGCGCCCATCATCTGGAGGAACCCGGGGGTGCATTTTTCCTTTTGCTCTTCTGTGAGTTCATTCATCACTCTTTGCATCTGGTCTATGCGTGCATTGGAGCGGTTGACCCTCTTTTCGTAAAGTTGCTGGTTGAGGCTCTTGGCCGTTTTGAAATCTTTGTTTTTGATGGCCTGGTCGATGTCCACTTCAATATTCCGGATCTCTGCGTCGAGGGTGTTCATGTTCTTCATGTGGTTGACGCGGATGTCTTCCAGTTTCTTGATCTGGTTATCGGTTAAATTCATTTCCTTGACTCTGTCCCAACCACTTCCGTCGTCCACTAAACGCGGTTTGAGCCGGGGGTTCGTATCGTCTGTTGCCTGGGCGTATGTCAGGCCAATGAGCATAAACAAGGCTATGCTGATCACTATTAGTTTTTTCATTTTAGTCTCTCCTGTTTTTGATTCTATCGCTGATCCATCTGGATCTTTCAAGGCGCCGGGTGAAGTATTCCTCTGCTTCATCCGCGCTCATGGTTTTTCTTAGTTCAAGCAGTTTGGCGCCCAAAGCGCGTTCCATGCTGCCCTGGGCATTCACTGATTCTTCGATGATGGCCCTGATCGCCGCTTCATCCACGTTTTCCCTGGCCAGTTCAAGCATCAGTTCGTCTTTGGTGAAGCGGAAGGTGTCTCTCAGGGCTTTGATATTCTCGTCTTCAAACACCCTTGGATAAAAGTAGTCCCTTTCGTGGGGATCCCGGTTTTCCATGCTGTCCCGGTAATGGTGGATATCGTGGTTTTGACGGTAGACGCCCATAACCAGCATTCCCCCGATTATGCCCGCGTTCAGGGCAACGGAGATCAAAAGCAGTATGGTCAGCAGGTGTTTACTCATTGTAGCCTCCCGTAAAGGAAGTGTGATCCACGATCGAGCTCTCACCAAAACTAGCCAAATGCTGCGAATCCTGTTGCACCTCATTCAGGGCATGGGATTCATAGGATATGGGCCTGACGGATCCGTATGCCGTTTTGCCGATCAGAACTCCGAGGGTAAGGGCGATCACGACCGCCAGAAAGGCTGGGATGGCCTGAAGTTTCCGGCGATGTGTGTAGGCGATCCGCTGTTTGTCACGGCTGGCTGCCTTGTCCATGATCTGATGATGCAGCCAGGTGGGGAATTCAGGCTGTCTGCCGGCCCAAAACATCTGTTCCAGTTTCCCGGCCTGCTCCTGGTACTTTCTGCATTGGGGGCACTTTGCGAGATGCTCTTCCAAAGCAGGGACGTAACTCTGCCTCAGCTCGCCATCGAGCTTGAGTTCAATCTGGCGTCGTGCTTTGTTGCATCTCATTTTCTTTCCTCGTTTCTAGGGGCATCTGTGACACCCGTAAGTTTGCTTTTCATAGTCTATACTCTGCCTTCGATTTTATCCTGCATTAATTTTTTACGCAGCCGCTTTTTTGCCCTCACCAACAGTGATTCCACCGCTTTCACGCTTATGCCGAGCCTTTGGGCGATCTCCTTGTAGCTGAGTTTTTCATAGTATTGCAGCTGGATCACGCTGGCCAGGCGGGGTGGGAGTTCCCGGATCGCGGCATGGAGGGCGGTGTAATCTGGCTCGGGTTCCGGATCTGCCTGGTTCGGATCCGATAGATTCCTAAAGGAGTGCGGCTCCATGTTCACATAGCGGCTTTTCTTTTTCAGGAAGGTCATGCTTGTATTGTATGCCATGCGGTATGTGTAAGCCAGAGCGGTGGGTTCCTCTATCCTGTCAATATGCTCGTAAAAGGAGATGAACACCATCTGGACCACGTCCGCCGCGTCGGAGTCATTGCCCAGAAGCGTCAGCAGATAGTGATAGATCCGCTTTTCATTGGCAAGCAGGAATTCCTCGAACTGCTCTTTCCTCATTGACCGTCCTTAGAGTTTTTTCAAAAATTAGGCTAAAAATCCTGCAAATATGCGATCCCTATCTGTGTCAAGCTATTTTGCCCTCCTGCCAAAGCGTTAATCAAGTCTTTATCAAGCCTTAATCAAGCGTTAACAATTAAGACTTGATCAAGGCTTGATAAAGACTTGATTAACGCTTTGGAAGGAGGGCGGAGCGGGCCGAAAAAGTCTTCCGAATATAAACCAATGCAAATATAAACCATTGCATTTGAATATACATCTTGACAGGAATCTGGCGTGCATGGAGAATCAACAACAGAATTCGTTGAATCCAGGAATCATGCAAGCACGGCGCGGGATTCACTGCTCCAGCTTGATTGCCACGCTTTCCCGCCCCGTTATAACCCTCTTTTAAGGAGGTGGCCATGAGCACGAGTAAAAAACTGGCGGCGCTTTTTGCGGCAATGCTATTCGCTGTTGCCCTGTTCGGGCAGCGCGACATGCCGATCATCGCCGAATTGGTGGGGGAACACAACGGCGCTTGTTTTGGTTGGTCGGTTATAACACTGGATTTTAACCATGACGGTTATGACGATCTTGTCATTTTTTCTGCCGGTTATGGCTGGGAGTACCCTAGCACACCCTCCAGAGGTAAAGTCTATATCTACTACGGAGGACCTGGCTTCAATTCAAACACTCCGCCCGCCCTGACTTTGGAAGGCGATTATCCCAACGGCACGAGCAGGGCGATTAACAGCATAGAGAACGTGGGCGACGTGAATGGGGATGGTTTCGACGATCTGATGATTGAGGATTATACACCCTATGTCAGCGATAGTATAAGGTTTATGTTTTATTATGGAAACACGGACGACCTTTCCGCGCCGGATCGCATCGAGATTCCACCGCCTGGTGAGCATTTTGGCCAAATGTTCAAGCTTGGCGATGTTGACGGCGACGGATATGGCGACATCGGGATTCATTACATCGATTATATCGGCCATAATGGCATATCATTAGGCATCTTCTGGGGCGGTTCATTCGAACGCCAGTTTGTCTTTGGGAACGCTAATTTCGTGCAGGTGTTCATGGGAATAAACGGCATCGGGGACATTGACAATGACGGTTATGACGATTTTGCCATAGGATACAGACTAGAAGGGACAGGATCGACAGAATACGATGTGATCAAGCTCTATTACGGAAACCCGGAACGGGACTTCACCGAGCACCTGATTCTGCGGAATTCCTCCAGCGGCTCCACCAGGTTATGCGAACCCCTGGGAGACCTGAACGCTGATGGTTACGCTGATTTCCTGGGCTATAGTGATTACACAAGTGGAAGGATCAGATTATGGTACGGGTCGGAAGCCATAGATCCCAACGCCCCATCGGTAGAGTTGCGGCCCGACTATGTGGAGCAAAGCATGGAAGGAGTGGGCTACGGCGACTTCAACAATGACGGCTACGACGATGTGGTCTGCGCTACTTATTATTTGCGCAGGATGGCGGTCTGGCTGGGCGGCGATCCGATGAACGGATTTGCCGATTGGCGTGTGTATTACAATACCTACGATAAATTCGGTTATAGTGTCGCCACCGGGGATTATGACGCGGACGGTTTCTGCGACATCGCCATATCCGCGCCCGAATTTGACAGTTATTGGCCGGAGCCCGGACGCGTGTTCATCTTCGGCGGCCACTCGGAAATGACAGCCAACGATGATCCCTCCGCGCCAGGCGCGGCAGACCATTTCAGCATCAGACTCAGCCCCAATCCGGTCGGAAGGGATGGGACAATCGATCTGACCATCAGGGGCTGTGACAGCAAACCAAATCAAACCCCAAAGATCGAGATCTTCGATATCAGGGGCCGCCGTGTGTACTTAAGCGAGGGCGGGGAATTCACAGGCGGCAATTTCCACAAGAGCCTTCAACTGCGGGACCTGGCTTCCGGCGTGTACATCTGCCGGGTCAAGCTGGGAAACTTGGTAAAATCAGCCAAAATTAGCATGATCAAATGATTTGATATCAGATGACGCGGTCGAGAACGGGCAGCATTTGGGCCAGGAAATCCTCATAACGGCCTTCTAGGATGGCCTGGCGCGCCATTTGCATCAATTCCTGGTAAAAGAACAAGCTGTGGATGGTGGTGAGGCGCATGCCGAGGATCTCGTTCATGCTGATCAGGTGGCGGATATAGGCCCGTGAGAAATGGCGGCAGGTGTAGCACTGGCA
>CAYRVG010000023.1:0-24152 GCA_964427765.1 uncultured Candidatus Cloacimonadota bacterium | reverse complement strand
CAGGGGCTTGACCCAGCTCTCGGTGCCGGGCCTGTCCAGGGTGTTCAATTGGACTACATCGGGGTTCATTTTAAGCAGCGTTTCGCGGATCAGGTTGAGCTCAGATCCTGTGTCGTTGAGCCCCGGGACCATGAATACCTCTACGTATATCTCGCCTTTGAATTCACGTCTTAGCTGAATCAGCCCGTCGATGATCATATTTATGTCTAGGTCGTGGTGGGGGCGGTTCAGCTTGCGGAAAACAAGCTCGGAAACGGCATCGAGATCCGGCAGGATGACGTCCGCGGGCATCACCTCCCTTCTCACCTCCTCGTCCCAAAAGAGCGTCCCGTTAGTGAGGACGGCGACCTTGTAGCGCGGATATTTTTCCTTGATATGGTTGATCACCCTGCCTATGCCGCTGTTCAGGGTGGGCTCACCCTGTCCGGAAAAGGTGATGAAATCCAAGTCTGGGTTTACGGCCAGATATTCGTCAAGCTCTCCGATCACCTTGTCGATGGGGACGTATTCCTTTCTTACGAGAGTAAGGTTCGTCGTCCTCCCGACCTCGCAGTAAACGCAGTTCAAGCTGCAGACCTTGTGGGGAACAAGGTCAACCCCGAGGGAAACCCCCAATCTGCGTGAGGGCACAGGTCCGAACAAGTATTTCATGTTTATCTCCTGAAGAAATTATAAGCGTTTTTTGACGGATATGAAGTTTTTTCTTTTCTGGATCAGAAAGCATCAGATTATTCTTTGCAGATAGCTCCCGTCCGGCAACAGACGGTCCGAATGCGGGATCCCGGCCTCCTCAGCCTTGTAGCGGGCGCATCTTTCCCAGTCCCCGTGGCAGTATTCCCTCGCCCAGCATGGATCTAGTTCTCCGTTTTCAGTGAGGTGCCTGACGGGGCAGACCCTGTACCATTTACATTCTTTTTTCGGCATGGCTTTTTAGCTTTTTAAAGTTTTCGATCGCGCGGGGAAGGAATTCCCGGTGGTGGATCAACGTCGTCGGATGCGTGATCGGAAAGAGGAAAAAATCCCGCGCGGGGACGAGTATTCCCAGCATTTCTGGATATTCCTCCCGGGTGAAGCGTCCCGGTCCGTAGGTCTCGAACATGTATTTCGTGGGATAGTAGCCCAAGGGAGCGATGACAGCCGGGCGCACCCTCTCTATCTCCTGCTTCAGGTAGATTGAGCAGGCCTCGATCTCCCTCAGCTTGGGTCGCCGGTTCTTGGGCAGCATGCATTTAAGCAGGTTGGTCATATATATCCTGCGCCGGGATATCACCGCCTCGGCCAGGATCATGTCCAGCACCTTTCCGGAGGGGCCGACGAACATCCGGTTTTGCTTGTCCTCTACCTCGCCGGGCGCCTGGGCGATCAGCATTATCCGGGCCTTGGGATCCCCCTCACCCTTGAGGACGTGCGTCCGGCTCTCCCAAAGGTCGCACAGCCGGCAGTTTTTCATTCCCCTGATGTACATGTTAAAATTCGAGGATCTGCCCCACTCCTCCCGGGATGTACTTATCCGGATACAGCGCCTGGATCTCGGCCATATGCCTGGTGCAATGGGTGGGGCACACTTTACTGACATCCTCAAGCACTTCATATTCAGCAAATCCATGCAGGCCGCCCACCACGGCGTATATTCCCTCGAATCCATCCGGCGGGGGGAGGGACCTGCCCAGATCTGTGACCGTGTTGAGGATCAGCCCCAGCCCCGGATGTCCACAGCCGATGATGACCACTATCCCCTTATTCGTTCTCACCGCCAGGGATTGTTCCCTCTGTCCCAATTCACCCGTGGTGTAGAAATTGGCGTAGATTTTGGCCGGAAGATCGTAAAATTTCACCGGGTTCGCGTACTTGACCCCCCTGAAAGAGGTGGGATTGTGGAGAACCGACCGTTCGTTGAGGTTCAGGATATGGGAAAGCCCGCCAATGTGGTCAAAATCCGGATGGGAAATGAAGATATCGTCAAAGGAACCCGGATCGATATCCAGCTTGCGCAGGTTGTCCAGAATTATCCTGCCGTTGCCTCCGGTGTCGAAGAGGATCTTCCTGCCGTCCGCCTCGATGAAACAGGAAAAGCCCCAGTCGGGTGTCAGCTCGGCATTAATGCTGGTGTTGTCATAACAGATCGTGATCTTCATATTAACCCCTTCGCGGCATCGATGACCACGAAGCTTCCCTCCCCGTATCCTGGTTTCGGTTTTTGAACTTCCAAAATTTCGTCCAGCCTGCCGAATACGGTCTGCCATGTGGCCATGTGCGTGAAACCGGTTTTTTGCAGCAGTCCAAGCACTTCATCAGTGCCAAAGAAAATGGCATCCCGGTAAAAGACGCTTTCCTGCTTGTGTTTTTGATACATTTTCCCCACCGGGCTGTCTTTATCCACAAATCCGATAATGAGCCGGCCGCCATTTTTCAGGATCCTGTGGGCTTCCAGGAAGGTTTTTACGATGTCGTCCACGAAACAGATCGTGGTGACCATCAGGGCATGATCCACGCTGTCATCGGAATAGGGAAGGTTCTCGGCGACGCCGTCTATCGCGTTCAGACCCCGCTCCGCCGCCTTTTCCCGCATCTTCGCGGAGGGATCGACCCCCTCGCGGATCCCCAGGGGTTCGGCGAACAGCCCGCTGCCAATTCCGATCTCTACGCCCCGTCCCGTTTTTGGCATGACCTTTTCCAGCGCTTTAAGTTCGGAACGGTATACCCATTCGTTTACCACAAACCATTTCTCATAGTCATTCAGATGCTCATCAAAAACTCTTTCCTTTGGCATATCTCCTCACAGTATCAATGTCTTTGACCCCGGAAGCCCGGAACTGAACATTTGAGGACGCGCAAATTTAACCTCCCCATATTCACATAATAATCCTTGTCACCGGCATGACAACCGGAGATACTCTTGAATGGGAAGGATCGTCACCGAAAACGCGGAACCCCCGGTTGAGGAACGTCAAGCGTCCCCTCCGGTTAAAGCCCGCAGGGCTTTGTTAAAAGCTCCTTCAGATCATGTCAAACGGGGACGTTTGACGCTCCTGTTTCATCCCGAGCTTAGTGAAAGGAAGGACCGGCGTCCACCGTGCCCGTGTAGCCGCCCGATCATTTGCTTGAATACCAATTTCATGTTTTCCTCCTTCGTTTTAGCGTTTTAGGATTTGGGTTTCCGCAGATTTGTGCAGATGAAAAGCGCAGAACTTCGCAGATTTGGGAGGATGCAGCGTCATTCCGGGGTGACATTGGACGCCAGATCCCGGATTCTTTTCAGACATTCATTACATGATTAACAAGAAGGAATCTGGTTTTTGCTGCCCTGATGACAGAATTCCGCATACAAGCTAATACTCCGTTTGATATCGCTAACATCTTGAAGCAGAATTTTTTCCTTGACTGAAATTAATACTTCTCATATTTTACACTACGAATGTTAGTTCTTTGATCATAACTATTTACCATTAAGGAGCAAAAAATGAAGATCCTGCGTTTATCAATTTTGTTGACCCTATTGCTTGGCACCAGCGCCGCCCTGTTCGCCGGAGGTTTTGCCCTCTCCGGTGTGGGCGCGAGGGCTTTGGCCATGGGTGGCGCCTTTCGCGGCCTGGCCAATGATGGCACCGCCATGTACTGGAATCCCGCCGGCCTTGCCTTCATGGATCAGAGCGAAATAGCTCTGGGCGGAACTTTCATCCAGCCGGGGGCAAAATGGCAGAACACCGCGCCACTTCCTGGTTTCAGTATGGAGGAACTGGAGGCGGAGAACAAACTGACCGCCTTCCCCTACCTTTTTGGCACTTATGCCGGCAATCCCAATGCCGTTTTCGGCCTTGGCGTTTATGTTCCCTATGGCCTGGGCTCGACCTATGACGCCTACGACATGGCAAACACGGCCTTTGCCATCCCGGATACGCTTCCCAACGGAAGCCCGCTGCCGGGTGAGGTGGCCTTCCCAGCTGGCATGCCCGAAAACGAGATGTCCTCCTTCATTGCAATAGTTGACGTGCATCCGTCCCTGGCCTACAAGATCGCCGACAACCTCTCCTTTGGGGTCGGAATAAGTGTGCTGTACGGCATGATCGATCTCACGCAGATCAAACCCACCCCCGGTTTCTCGACCCTTGCTCCCAGCACCTTCGAGATGTCCGGCACGGGCATCGGCATGGGTGGAAACGTGGGGATAATGTACAAGCCCTTGGAAAACCTCTCCCTGGGCTTCAACGGTAGGTTCCCCTCAAACATCCCCATGAAGGGCGACGCGGACATCAATCTCTGGATGAACAGCTACCATTACTTCCTCGCGCAAATGCTGGCTGGCGTGCCCGACCCCCAGTGGGCCGCAGTCGTGGCAGGGGGAAATTCAGATATCGAAGCGACCCTGAAGCTTCCAGCGGAACTTGGGTTTGGCTTGTCCTACAACCTGACGCCAAATTGGTCGCTGAACTTGGATTACGTACACACTATGTGGGACCGCCTGGACAAGATCGAGGTGGATCTGCAAGATGAGCTGGATATCCTGGGGCAACCAGTTGGGGATCAGGAACTTGTCTTCAACTGGGAAAACACGAACCGGGTCAGCCTGGGCACGGAATACCGCGTTGGCTGCAACGCCCTGCGCGCCGGATTCTATTATGACCAGACCCCGATAACCGAGGATTACCAGATCCCAACCCTCTCGGACAACGGGGACAAGATGAGCGGTAGCATCGGTTTCGGAAGGAGCTTCGGCAATTTCTCGATCGACCTCAACGGACAGTACATCATGGTTTCGGAACGTGAGGTCACCGAGCAGACCGACTATAACATGACGGGGATCTACAATTCCACCATCATGGCGGGAAACCTCAGCCTGGCCTACAGATTCTAAACCATATGTCTTTAACATCAAAAGGGCCTTCCTCCCCGGATGGCCCTTTTTTTGGCACTCTTTGAGCGGAAAACTTCCCCAAGTTTTAACTCTTAACTCTGTGAGCACAACCCGCTATACATGGAGGGAAATCCCCCCGATCCGTGATTCGCTTGCCACGCCCTCACCTCGCGCTCAGTAAACGCTGAACCAGCGGGAACTCAGGCTGTAGTGGGCAGGTGGCGGGCCTGTCAAACCCCAGCGAGATCCCGCCGGATAAAAACCCCGCGTATCCGCCCAATTTGAAAGAGAGCCCCTATTTGTCGCTTTCCGGATCACGGACAGAGCAAACACAGGTTAATATGCTTGACAGGAAAACGGAGGCAATTTAAATAACAGAACAAGAGGATATATCCGGCAGAAGCCCTTTCCAGGAGTTTGTAATTCGTGAGCAATGTTGTTTGAAATACACAAGCAAAAAGTGAATACTGGAGCCCGCCGGAGCGATCCTGCCACAAGTTGGCACGCAATTAGGGAGGAACCGAATGCGCCATAAAATATTACCCGCTCTGCTTTTGCTGCTCTGCGGCATGCTGATAGCAGAGACCTTCCCAGTCCCGATGCTGGATACACCGCCACTCAGCTACACCTGCTTCAAGCCGGTGATGTATATCACTGTGGATGGAAACCTGGATGAGCCTGACTGGCTGCAAACGCCGTGGACAAGCTCATTTGTCGGCATCGAGGACGGCTTGCAACCGGAATCCCCACTGAACACACGTGTGAAGATGCTCTGGGATAACCAGGGCCTGTACATCGCCGCCCGGATGGAGGATCCGCACGTCTGGGGAAGCATCACTGAAAACGATTCAGACCTTTCGGCTGATAGTTTCCTTTCCATCTACATCGATCCGGACGGAGACAACCATGACTACTTCCGGCTGGACGTGAACGCCCTGGGCACGGTCGCGGATCGCTTCATCATCCGTCCCCCCCGGGATGGCAACACCAGCTTGAAGGGCTGGGACCTCCGCGGCTGGGAGCACGCGGTAACCGTCGAAGGAACTCCCAACGACCCTTCCGATACCGATCTGGAATGGACCATCGAGATGCTGCTGCCTTGGGAATCCCTTTCCGCATTTGCCAACCAGCCCTGCCCGCCCCAAGAAGGCGACCTTTGGCGGATGAATTTCCGCCGCAGCCAGCGGGAATATGAAATCGAGGACGGCCAATACACGGCGATCGCCGATAAACCCACGAATCAGTTGGTCTGGAGCCCCCAGGGAATTGCGGACATGGACTATCCCGAACGCTGGGGTTATCTTCTTTTCACCACGAACAGGATCGGGGTCTTCCATGCCGGTTTTGAAATCCCCGCGGCGGAAAAGGCAAGGGAATATCTGAGCCGAATCTATTACGCGCAAAAACAGTATTGGCTGGATAAGGGCAAATATGCCCAGAACCTTTCCGAACTGGCCCTTGAGCCCTTCACACTGGGCAGAAAGGCCATTACCCCCAGCATTGAAACCACCTCGCGCTCCTTCCTGGCCATCCTGCAGCTGGATAATTCTCAGGCGCTTATGGTCACGGAAGACGGAAGGATCTCAAACCTGAAGTAGCATAAAACATACAACCAATGGCGATCCCTGCAGATACAGCCGCGAGCGTTACTGCCGTAAACAAAAACTTGGGACGCATCTGAATGCTTTGGGGATAATTATTCTAATATAGGCTGGTAACATGAACGAAATGAATTCTGATGCCTTGAAAAAAGCTCAAGACCGCACTTACCAATATGCCAGGATCCGGTTCTGGCTGAACGGCTCACCCGTGGTGTGGGACGTCGCGCCGGCCCAGACAACGCTTGAATTACTGAACCGGGAACTGCATTTGTTCGGCACAAAATGCAGCTGTAACGAAGGCGACTGTGGATCCTGCACTGTTGCGGTGGCCCGTCAGCATGAGGGCTTGATAATCTATGAGGCGGTAAATTCCTGCCTTTACAACGCTGCCAGGCTGCACGGGAAACACCTGATCACGATCGAGGGACTGGGAAAACCCGAAGACCTGCATCCCATCCAGCAGGCAATGCTGGATTTTCATTCCACTCAATGCGGTTATTGCACGCCAGGTTTTGTGATGAGCCTCTTTGCCCTTCTGGCGATGGTTCCCCAGCCCACAAAAGAGGATGTTTTGGCGGCGCTGGAAGGAAACCTCTGCCGCTGCACGGGGTATGACAGCACCCTCAAGGCCGCGCTTTTCCTGGCCGAAAATTACACTCCAGAGGATATAGTGCCCCGGTGGTGCCGCGAAATTGAACCCCAGATCTTCGGCTTCCGGGACCCGGTCCAATACGTCCGGAAAAGCCGTGTGCCCCTGCGCCTTTGCCAGAAATACTTCCTTCCCTCCAGCCTGGATGAACTTGTGGACATCTTGGGCCGGGAGAAGGAATACACATTGATAAACGGCGGCACGGACGTCATGGTGCAGATGAACATCCAGAGGCGGGAATTCCCCGTCCTGATAGATCTTGGTTCCATCCCGGGGCTTGATCAGGTCAATTTCACGCCCGAGGGTATCCGCATCGGCGCCAACGTGACCTATACCGGGCTCCTGCATTCGGGGATCATCAAAACAGACCTGCCTGTGCTATATCGACTGGTGAAACAGATCGCCTCCCAGCAGATCCGCAACTTCGCCACCCTGGCGGGAAACATCGCCAATGCCTCGCCCATCGGGGATACCCTGCCCCTGCTGCTTGTCCTCGACGCCACGCTGATCCTGTATTCCGCCGTCGGGGAGCGCAGGATCCCACTGGAGAACTTTTTCCTGGATTACCGCAAGACAGCCCTGCAAAAAGGGGAATTCATCCTGGCGGTGCTGATCCCGCAACCGGACGTGGACGCTTACATAGCATACAGGAAAGCGACCAAACGCAAGGCCGTGGACATTTCCTCCGTGGTCTCGGCCGTCAATATCGAGTGCAGGGAAGGCAGGATACAAAAGGCAAAACTGGGGGTGGGAGGCGTCGCCCCGGTCACCAAAATCTCCCGCAAGTTCCATAACGCCATGCAGAACATGGAACTGCAGGGTCTGCATCCGGAGGAGATCGCCGCTTTCGTGGCCGCCGAATTCACGCCCATAACCGATGTCCGTGGCTCGGGGGCCTATCGCTCCCGGCTGGTGCGAAACCATGTCCTCTGGTTCCTGAAGGAATTTTTTCCGGGGAGGCCCCGATGAACAAACGCCCCGTCCATATCAGCGGAAAACTCCATGTGACCGGATCCTCCCGTTTTATCGGTGATGAAATCCCCCTGCCCGGAATGCTCCATGCCAAATTCCTGTTCTCCCCCGTCTCCCATGCGCGCATCATCAGCCTGGACACCTCCGCGGCGGCCGAAATTCCCGGAATTGAGAGGATCATCACCGCTTTGGACATCCCCGGCGAGAACCAGATCGGACACGTGATCCGGGATGAACCCCTTTTCCCCGAAAAAGAGATCATGTATCAGGGCCAGCCATTGGCAATGGTGCTTTCCGAAGATGAAAACCTCACTGAGGCCGCGGCACGCCTGATCAAACTGGAATATGAAGAACTCCCCCCGCTTCTGGAGGTCGCCGCGGCGGATTCCGCCAGCGAGTGGTACATTCCCGAGCGCAAAATTGAATGCGGGGATGTGCGCCAGGCCCTCGAAACCTCATCCCACACCATCAGCGGCAGCACGGATGTGGCGGGCCAGGAACATTTTTACATGGAAAGCCAGCGCTGCCGGGCCGTTCCCGGCGAGGGAAAGCAGATCACCCTCTATGCCGCCACGCAAAGCACGATGGAGGTGCAGGAAGTTCTCTCCCACGTGCTGGGGCTGCCGGCACACCATATCATAATCGATGTTCCCAGATTGGGCGGCGCCTTTGGCGGCAAAGAACGCGGAGGTACGATCTGGGCCTGCATGGCTGGACTGGCCGCATATCTGACCAAGCGCCCCGTGCAGGTATTGCTAACCCGGGAGGAGGATATGCGCACAACCGGAAAGCGCCATCCCTTCCGGGGGATCTGGCAGGTCGGCTTCGACGGCTCCGGCCGGATCAACGCTTTGGATGTTGAACTGATCAGCAACGGCGGCGCCTATGCCGATCTTTCCATCGCCATCCTGGAACGGGCCATGTTCCACGCGGAAAACGCCTATCACATACCCAACGCCCGCATCCGGGGCAGGGCCTGCCGCACCAATCTGCCGCCCAACACAGCCTTCAGAGGTTTTGGGGCTCCCCAGGGCATCTTCATAATGGAGGCCATAATCGATGAGATCGCCCTCCAATTGGACCTCGATCCGCTTGAGGTGCGCAGGATAAATGCCTATAAAACGAATGACAGGGCTCCCTACGGCCAGATAATCAAGGAGAGCAACATGTCCGGGCTGCTGGACAAACTGGCCGAAAACAGCGACTATCCCGCCCTGAAAAAAGAAGTGGAAACCTTCAATATATCTCACGATGAAGCCAGGCAGGGCATCGGCATCGTCCCCGTCAAATTCGGCATTTCCTTCACAACCGCCCTGCTCAACCAGGCCTCCGCGCTGCTCTGGATATATATCGACGGCACAGCCTCCCTCACAACCGGAGGGGTGGAGATGGGGCAGGAGGTCAACACCAAATGCGCCATCGTGGTTTCACGCGTTCTGGGCATCCCGCTGGCGGATATCCGGGTGGAAAGCAGCAATTCCCAGAGGGTGGGAAACGCCTCCCCCACTGCTGCTTCCACGGGTAGCGACCTCAACGGAAATGCCACGCGCATAGCGGCTCAGAAGATACGCGGCAGGCTGATCCCCGCGGCTTTGGAATTGCTGGCGCAAAAAGGTGTGAACTGCGCCGCGGAGGAACTGCGTTTTGAGGATGGCAGGGTCTTTGCCCCCACCGCGGAAGATGGTGGCATAAGCTTCCAGGATCTGGTGCGCCATGCCTACAATTCCCGCATAGCGCTGGGAGCCTGCGGATATTACAAGACGCCGGGGGTTCATTTCGATCGCGAACGCGGTGTGGGAGATCCCTTTCATTACTACGTTTTCGGCTGCGCGCTGTCTCAGGTGCAGGTGGACCTGCTGAGCGGGGAACACCGTGTTTTGAAAAGCTTCGTCGTCCATGAGAACGGCAACAGTCTGAGCGAGGACATCGACCGGGGCCAGATCGTGGGCTGCTTCGTCCAGTGCGGCGGTTGGTGCACTATCGAGGAACTCCCCGTCGATGCCGGGGGCAGGTATCTGGCCATCAATCCCTCCACCTACAAGATCCCCACCCTGCGTGAACTGCCTGAGCAGCTGAACGTGGAGATCGTTCCCTCGGGAGAAGCCTACGCCAGCGTGTTCGGCAGCAAAGCCGTCGGCGAACCCCCCTATGTTTATGGGCTTACCGTGTGGTTCGCGATCCAGAACGCCATCCGTACTGTCTGGCCGGACCCCAAACTGGGTTTTCCCGCCACCCCGGAAGCAGTGCTGCTGGCTCTAAAATAAGGAACCATGGTCAAAGCCGTAATCGACCTGGGGACAAACTCCGTCAAATGCCTGATCGCCTCGGTTGGGAAGGAGAGCGCCGGGATCCTGCTTGATCTGAACAAAACCACAAGGTTGGGGGAAGAAATCGCGGCAACAGGGAGGATCGGCACCCGGGCCATGGAGCGCAATCTGCTTTTCTTGCGCGAAATTCAGAGGCGCTGCCAGGAACTAAGGGTTGAAAAGGTTGTCTGCGTTGGCGCGGAAACCTTGCGCAGGGCCCAAGACGCCGCAGTTTTCAAAAGCAGGATCTACGGGGAATTTGGCTGGGAACTTCGCACCCTCTCCCCCCGGGACGAGGCCCGGTTGATATTTAAAGCCTCCGCGCGGATGGTCCCACCCGGAGTTTCAACGCTGGTGTTCGATACCGGCGGCGGCAGCACGGAATTCTCCTGGGGCCGGGATGGCGCGATCACATCCAGTTACATCCTGCCCCTGGGAGCGGTGATCCTGACCTCAAAATTCATCAATTCAGATCCGGTCAGCCGGGAAGAACTTACCGCCCTTTCCGCTTATGCGGGGGATCAACTTACCAAACTCATCAGGACGGAAAGTCCTTTCACGATCGGCTGCGGCGGTTGCCTGACCACCCTTGCCGCCGTGGCGCTCAAACTGGGGCAATACGACGCGGGGAGGACACAGGGATTTTCGCTGACTCAGGAAGAAGTTGCCCGGCAGGTGAATCTTTACCGGGAATCGAATGACCGGGAGCGTAAAAACATCACAGGACTGCCAGCTGACAGGGCGGATATCATCCTTGCCGGGGCTGTGATCGTTTGGGAAATCTTGGGGTATTTCTCTCTTTCAGAGATCGCCGTTTCCACCTACGGACTCCGGCATGCACTCCTGCAGGGCATAAAGCCGTAGTATCGCGCGTTAATGCACCCCAAAAAAGAAAAATGGTGGGCCCAGAGGGAGTCGAACCCCCGACCATCCGGTTATGAGCCGGAAGCTCTACCAGCTGAGCTATAGGCCCTTGTCAATCACATAATCCTTTGATTTTCCGGAGCTTCTTTCTGTCAAGCAAAATCAATTTCCAAGCCTGCAAACCTGGCAGATGAATTTAGTGCCGGCTGGATTCCAACGCAAAAAAAATGGCCTGACAAAAAGCCAGGCCGTTTATCCAATTAATTTATGAAGCCAATGCGTTCAGCATTTTCTTCTGGAGGTTGATGAATCTGGCCATCTGCGCGTCGTTCATGTCCTTCGCGTCATCCAGCTTCTTGTCCAGAGCTTCCGCCTGTTCCTTGATCTTGAGGTAATCAGCCATTGCGGTCGGATCACCCTGCGTGACTTTTCTGTGGAGCACGATCATCCGGTTGACCAGGCTTTCATATCTATCCAGTTCCTTGTCCCAGTCCGTTGAGGGAGTGGGATCTGGCTGGGGCTCAGCCGGAGGTTGGGGGGTCGTGGTCTCTGTGGTTGTGACCATTTCCTCGATCTCGCCATAAGTTAAGGCGGTCATGATCTCGAAAGTGCCGGTTTCATCTACGATATCCTGAATATCATCCTTGTTGGGGATGGCTTTTTCAAAGGTTACCATCACTTTGTCGCCGGCTTCTCCATCATTCAGGAGTTCCAGGATCTTCACTTCATCATTGCTGGCCAGACTCAGGCCTTCGCAGTTGGGGATGGCGGCTCCGCTGGCATCAAGGAGGGTAAGGGTCCAAGGTCCGAGCATTTCAATTTCCTGGGCTTCCACTTCCTCAACTTCTTCTTCTTCTTCTTCCATCTCCTCTTGCTCCAGGAGTTCAAATTCCACGGATAAGGTAAGCATGTCCCTCGCGTTTTTCAGAGTATATACGCCATCGACCACTTTGACCATATCTTTGGCATCCCCTGAGACGACCACATTTTCCACAGTGATCTCCTTGTCCTTAACTCCGCCTGCGCAGGCAGCGAGTATAAGCACAGAGATCATCGCGATTGCCATCATTAAGGTTCTAATTTTCATTTTCTCTCCTTCGAAGTAAAGCTTATTTACTTCATGGTTATCATGGTGTTTTAAAAAACTAAATTCTTCTTTGTGAGAACCGCGGGGACCAACTCCCCGATCCTCACGCCCATTCACGATCTATCTTTAAAATCTTGCCGCAAACTGCTTTAAGTTTTCCAAACCACAATAAAAACACATTATTTTTGCTTTCCAAAATCGTCAAGTTATTTAAACGGGAGCGCTCTGTCCAAATGCTTTGCTTTTATTGTTTCTTACCATGTCCGGTTTACGTAGCAGTTTGTAGATCTCAAACCACAGCACACTGATATTCCCGATAACCAGGCAGATTACCAGCTCAATTATGCTCAGCCTGTCCAGGTGGAAAAGATTGGTAACCACCGGTATCTGCGTCACCAGGATAACCAGGGTCAAAACACCCAACAGAAGGAAGGTCATGGCCTTATTCGGGGTCCTTAAGATCTTCACCAGGTTCTTTTTCCAAGAGCGGTTGGTGGAGATGAGCATGATATTGGAAAACACCATTGTCGTGAATATCAGGGTGCGCAGGTGGTTTTCCGCCATCCCCCTGCCAATGCCCCAAAAGTAGATCAGCGCCAGCGCGGCCAGCACCCCCAACCCCTGCAGGAAACCGATCCCGATCATGTTCTTGCCGAACAGCGACTGCTGTGGATCGCGGGGTTCGCGGTCCATGATATTCGGCTCTTCCGGTTCCATTTCAAAGACGACGGAGCAGGCGGGATCGATGATAAGTTCCAGAAATGCAATGTGGACGGGAAACCAGATCAGGGGATAATCCACCAGCATCGCGGGGATGAGGGACATCCCGGCAATGGGCACGTGCAGGGAGAAAACATAGACAAAGGATTTGCGGAGGTTGTCGTAGATCCGCCTGCCCAAACGGATGCCGCTTACTATGGAGGAGAAATTATCGTCGGTGAGCACGATCGCAGATGCCTCACGGGCCACGTCGGTGCCCCTCTGCCCCATGGAAATGCCGATATTGGCGGATTTCAAGGCCGGGGCGTCGTTCACTCCGTCGCCGGTCATGGCCACGATCTCATTATTGGCTTTCAGCGCCTTGACTATACTCAGTTTCTGCTCCGGCACGACTCTGGCGAATATCGAGACCGTGCGCACCCTTTCCCTCAATTCCGCGTCATCCATGGCGTTCAGTTCCTCACCCGTGATGACGTCATCAAAGCCTGCCAGACCGATATCTTTCCCGATGGCCCTGGCTGTGCCGACGTAATCCCCCGTGATCATGATGACGCGGATCCCGGCCCGGTTGCATTCCTTCACCGCGGCCGGAACGGCCTCGCGGATCGGGTCCGCCAGGGTGATGAGCCCCAGCCAGCGGAAATTGAAACTGGACTGATCGCCGGGAAGTTCGGCCGGAACATCATCCGCAACTGCGACACCCAGCAACCTCAAACCCTGTTCCGCAAAGGTCTGAACCCGGGACATAAGGGTTTCCGAACGCGCCGGTTCGAGTTTGCAGAGTCCGATCACCGCCTCCGGGGAACCTTTGACGGCGGCGATGGTTTTTCCCCCGCCTTCCCAGACGTTGGTCATGGCCCGCAAATTGTCACTCAAGGGATATTCCTGCACCAGTTCCAGATCCTTTGTGGCGGAATAAGCATCAGGATCGGCATCTTGCAGGGCTTCATGGATCGCTTTTTCCATCGGATCAAAAGGTTCCGCCATGCTGGCCAAAACGCTGCAGTACAGGATCTCACGGCTGCTCTGGGGAAGAGGCTCATCCGGCTTGGGATGAAGGTCCGTTTCCGCCTGCTCATCCCAGACCTTCTGCAGGGTCATCTTATTGCGGGTCAGGGTCCCGGTCTTATCCGTGCACAGGACCGTGGCGGAGCCAAGATTCTCGATCGCCTGCATCCTGCGGGTCAGAACGTTTTTTTTGGACATGCGCCAGGCTCCCAACGCCATGAAAACAGTGAGGATCACCGGAAATTCCTCCGGCAGGATGGACATGGCCAGGGTGATCCCCATCAGCAGGGATTCGATAAGATTCCCGCGGGTGAAGTAATAGACCCCGATCACCACGGCGCAGATCACAAGGGCGAATATGGCAAATACCCTGACCAGCCTCCCGGTGTCGCGGCTGAGTTTGGTATCCTCTTCACGCACGCCTTCCAGGGATTTCCCGATCCTGCCCAGTTCCGTGTCCTGCCCGGTGGCGAAAACTCTGGCAATTCCCGTTCCGCCAACGATCAGAGTTCCGGAATAGGCCCAGGGCTGGTCGTCACCGCCGGCCTGGCCGGGTTTTTCCCTCCCGTCCCAGGTCCTTTTGCGCACCGGGACGGATTCACCCGTCAGCATGGATTCATCCACGTTCAACTGGCTGTTTTCCAGGATCAAAGCGTCCGCGGGAACGCGGTCTCCCTCGGCAAGCACCACCAGGTCATCCACAACCACTTCCCGCCCGGGTATCCTGATCCGGTTGCCCTCGCGGATCACCAGCGCCCTCGGGCTGGAGAGGTTTTTCAGAGCGTCCAGGGCGCGTTCCGTCTTGCGTTGTTGAACAAACTCAATGCCGATGACGATGATGACGGAAGCAGAAAGCACGAGCGCTTCCTGGAAATCCCCCAACAACAGGTACAGCAGCGCGCCAAAGATCAGCAGCAGGAACATTGGCTCTTTCACGATATCCCAAACCATCTTCCAGAAACCGCGCGCTTTTGAGGAAGGCAGTTCGTTGTAACCGCGGCGCTTGAGCCGCTGTTGAACCTCCGCTTCCGTCAACCCCTGCATTTTCAAATTTTGCTCTTTCAATCTCATCTCCTGTAATGAAAGGATTAGATTCTTTGCATCCCCGGAGCTGTCAATTGTTTTCTCCCCGCCACGGTTGCAATAAAACACGCGAAAGCCAAACAACTTGACATTTTTCCCTGATTTTTATCAATGGGATAAAATTTTGTCCTGCTCCCCCTGCAGGTAATTAGTAATATATAAAGAGAGAAAATTAATTGAAAGGTGACAAGCTGGTCCGGATCGAAACCTGGCTGTGGTACGTTTTCATCAGTATCACCAGCATCGCAGTGATCTATAACATCTATCTGCGGGATTGGAGGTTTGTGATCACCTCGCTGCTCACCCTGTCCATGTTCGTCTTTTTCACCATCTTCTCCAAACGGGATAATCTCCTCTTTCCCCTGACCCTGAAGCTCATATTCGTCGCGATCACCCTTGGGGCAGGCATATTCAGCTATTTTGGCCAAATCTGGGACGCCGTGGGAAACGCCGTTATCACCATTCTGCTGTTTATCGTGCCGGTTTTGCTGCGCGACACAAAGAAGATCTATTTCCCGCCACCGTTCCAGATCGTCATTTTCATCTATATCTTTGCCTCGATGTTCGTGGGCGAGGTGCTGCATTTTTATTACATCCACCCCTGGTGGGACATGATCGTGCATCTTTCGGCCACGGCCTTCCTCGGCTACTTTGGTTTTCTTCTGGCTTATGCCCTGAACAAGGACAAGCATATCCATGCCAAGTTAAGCCCTTTTTTCCTGGCCACGTTCGCGTTCTTTTTCTCCGTCTTCGTGGGGGTTTTATGGGAAATTTTCGAATTTGCCGCGGATTCATTTCTGGGCGCGAACATGCAGAAGGCCAAGAACCTGCAAGATATCTACGGAGTGTTTGACACCCGCCTGGGCGTCCTGGACACCATGATAGACCTGATAGTTAACTGCATAGGGGCCTTCATCGTCGCCTTCCTCGGCTACCAGCTGCTCAAGAGAGGTGACACCCACAACCCCACTTTCTGGAGGGGCAAGGACGAATTCATAGAGGACAATCCGGAAATATTCGAATAGAAAGCGGCCAGGGAGAGGGAATCAATTATTATCTTTACTTATTCACGTCTTCCGATATATTGTCTTTAATGGTGAAATATATGAAAAATATCCTGTTGACACTCACGCTTCTGCTCCTGATCGCGTCCCTGGGCGCCACCAAGTATGCTGGGGAGATCTTTCAGCTCGCCCCCGGGGTGCAAAACCAGGCCATGGGAAACACGGGCCTGACCTGGACCGGCTCGCTGGCCGGCGGCTGGTGGAATCCGGCCCTGCTGGCCGTCACAAAGCAGAATGGACTGGAAGTGATGCGGGTGGAGCATTTCGAGGGCTTGCTGCAGCAGAACCAGCTATCTCTGATATTCGGCGATAAAAACCGTACCTCCCTGCAGATCAGCCATCTGGGCATCAACGGCATCAAACTCACCCAGCTGGAGGATCCATCCGATTCGCTGAGCAACGAGAATCGCCCGGAGGTCTGGAAAACTGTGGGCAACAACGATGTCATCCTCTACAGCAGTTTGGCACGTTCCCTGGGGGAAAAGCTGCATTTTGGAATCACACCCAAGCTGGCCTACCGCAGCCTGGCGGAAAACTCCGGATATGGCATTGGCGCGGATGTCGGCCTGCTCTGGAAAGCGGGCAGGGGATTCAAGGCCGCGGCCAACCTGAGGGATTTCTTCTCCACCCAGATCATTTGGGAAAACGGCACCCACGAGATCGCCATTCCCAACCTGGACCTCGAACTTGGATATGGTTTCCAACCCTTTAAAAAGGACATCCCCGTCCATCTGGCCCTGCGTTCACAAATCTTTGCCGAGAACCGCGGCGAAGCCTCAAACCTCGATGCCGGGATCTTCAGCGCTGACCTGCACGCCGGACTCCTGGTGCAGCCCATACCCGCGCTGAACGTCATGGCCGGCTGGGATACAGACAGTTTCACCGCCGGATTGGGAGTCCGCTGGCGCAGCCTGGGGCTGGATTACGCCTGGCGCAACGGGGCACCGGATGCCCTGGGCTCCTCACAACGGCTGGCCCTGAACTACAAATGGTGAAGATCGCCCTGCTGGGCGCCACCGGATCCATTGGGACCTCCGCGCTTGACGTGATCAAAGAGCAGAGGGACCACTTTTCCCTGGTCCTGGCTTCCGCGCATACCGATTACCCCTCCCTCTGCCGGATCGCCCTGGATCTCAAGTTTCCGCTTATAGTCCTGACCGGGATCGCCGGCCCCCAAAAACAAAGTTCCATCCGGGCTGAACACCCCGGTCTGCGCATTCTCTTCGGAGAGGAGGAATTGCTGCAAGCCCTTGCCGGAGAGGATTACGATGTTGCCCTGAACGCCATCAGCGGCTCGGCGGGACTACGCTTTGGCTTTGCCATCGCGCGGCGGGGCAAAAAACTGGCCCTGGCCAACAAGGAATCCCTGGTCATGGCGGGACACCTTTTAATTCCTTTGCTCAAGGAAAAAGGAGCTCAGATCGTCCCCGTGGACAGCGAGCACAGCGCCATCTTCCAGGCCATCGGCTCCCATCCGCGCGTCGAGGTTCGAAAGGTCCATATCACCGCTTCCGGAGGCGCTTTCCGCGATCTGCCCCTGCAGGATTTTGAGCACGTCACGCTGGAACAGGCACTGAGGCATCCCAATTGGAAAATGGGGGCCAAGGTCACCCTGGACAGCGCCACCATGTTCAACAAAGCCCTAGAGGTGATGGAGGCGCACTGGCTCTTTGGCCTGCCCTATGACAGGATCGTCGCGGTGCTGCACCCCCAGTCCGTCATCCACTCCCTGGTGGAGTTCATCGATGGCTCAATTCTCGCCCAGCTTGGTGTCCCGGATATGAAACTGCCCATCCTCTACGCCCTCTCCCATCCGCGCAGATTGCCTTCCCAACTGGTCCGGACAAATTTGCTGGAACTCGGCGACCTGAATTTCGCGCCCCTCTCCCCGGAGCGCTATCCGCTCTATTACCTGGGTCTGGAGGTTGCGCGGGAGGGCGGGATCCTGCCCACGGTGCTGAACAGCGCCAATGAAGCCGCCCTGCAGCTCTTTCAAACCGGAAGGATCGGATTTTTGGATATCCACCGGGTCTGTGAGCAGGCCGTGCGAGATTTTCCCAATATTGCCTCACCCGGCCTGGATAGCATCATCGAAACCAACCGGGAAGTCTATAAAATGATTCTAAACGGCTATAAATAGTCCCTCACTCAATCCAGTCAAGCAGGGAATCAACATAAATAGCAATTTATAGCACGCAGCGGAATGCCGTGATATGTGTGCCCGATTATGATTGTTTTTTTCCTACCCCCCGCTTCGATTGGATGGACACGATCCAATCGGGGTGGTGCCATATAAACCAAATATCTGGGCGTTTAATGCGATGGCTGAAGCCACCGCCTATATTCCTCCCCCCCCCCACCTGCGGCGAGGTTTGTCATCAGCCTGTAGAGATCGCGGGGTTCTTTATCAAGATGCAGGATAGCAAAATCCGTTTGGCAGAGGTAGCTAAGCTGCCTGCAAGAAGCGGTCTTCGCTCTCCGTGGCAAACGGATTTCGGCAGCCTGCTGATCGTTCATTCCGGATTTGACGAGCCCCATCACTCACTTGATTTGAGGAGTGCCTAACTTTTTTTTAAAAGCCAACAGGTTCTTCCTTACCTTGTTAATGAGCGTCCGCCGGATCCAGATAAAAAATCCGCCGCCCCGGAGGGCAGCGGAAGGGTTTTTGATTAAATCAACCGCTTATGTTTATTCTAGCGGTCTTCGTATCTTCTGCGATTGTAAGACGCTTTCTTTGCCTTGCGGCAATCCGGGCAGCGCTGGGGTTCGTTGACCAAACCCTTTTCCTTGTAGAATTCCTGTTCGCCTTCGGTGAACACGAATTCATTGCCACAGTCTTTGCAAATCAATGTTTTGTCTGGCATGGCTTTCTCCTTTGTATTTGGGACGTCTGACATTCGGGTCTGAGGTATTCCCAAATCAAAGGAACAGGCTCAGGGAATGTTAAATCCCTATATATGGTTACTCATTAAAAGTAGCCCAATATCTGTCAACAGTTATTTTTTAGAAACTTGTTTTATCCACGAAGTTAAATCCGTCGATCAGCATTGTGGGCAGGGACGAATAGGGCGAAACGACCTGTCCTTCCCCCAGCGCGAGGATGCGTTTGGTGGCCAGATGCGGGATCTCGTTGAAGCGCAGATTGTTCACCGCGTGCTTCACCTCGCCGTCCTCGAAATAGAGGACCCCGTCGCGGGTCATTCCCGTGAGTTCCCCGGCTTTGGCATCGACGGAGCGGATATACCAGAAACGGTTGATGATCAGTCCGCGCGGGACCATCTTCAGCATTTCCTCCTCGCTTGTCTCGCCGCCGGGAATGAATATATTGAAGGGGCTCATTGGCTCGGCATTGATCTTTTTGGCCCAATACCTGTCCGTGGGCATGTTTTTGAGGATCCCGTTCTCCACCCAGCTGGTCTCTTTGGAGGCCACGCCTTCGTGGTTGAAGGGGTGCGCGTTGATCTCCGGGCGTTGGAGGGTCGAGCGCCAGGTGAATTTTTCGCCGAAGCAGGGTTTTCCGATCTGGTCCGTGAAGGGGGTGAAGCCTTCGTCGCTCTGGCGGCGGTTCATCATCCAGCCCATGAACCAGAGGAGTTCTTCCAAAGCGCTCGGGCGGAGGATGACGGCGATCTTGCAGGGGTCGAAATCCTTCATCGTCGCCAGGCTCTGGGCCTGGGATTGGAGTTTCGCGAATTCCTCATCCAGCGAGAAACCGGACAGATCCCGGGCGGAATAGGAGACCTTGGTTTCCACATCCTTCTTTTTCAGGGTCATGGAATGGCCGAACCGGGTGCTCTCGTCATAACCGGCGAATCCGTTTTTCGTGGCCATGAAGCTTTCTCCATGGTGTTTTTCGGTCATGCCGGAGACCATGGCATCGAATTCTTTGGCCTTGTCGATCGCCGCCTGGACGAATTCCACCATTTTGGCGGGATCCAGGTCACGCGTGGCGGGATCCGCGTTCTGCACCCTGGGAAGCTCTTGCGGACCGGCGCTGGGCATGTATTCAGGATCGGGGCGGTTGAGGCGCGCGATGTCCTGCGCGGTCTTGATCAGGTAGTTGAGGGTGTCTTCATCGTACTGGTTCACGCTGGAACTGCCGGTTTTATCGCCATAGGCCACTTCGAGCCCGATCTCCATTTCCGGCCCGGCCATGTGCTGGGTGACGCGGTTTTGGGCGAAGCGGGTCTCGTGGCTGTCGTCGATATGTATCATCAGGGTATAGTCGTCTGCCTGGCAATGGTCTTTGATGTAACTGGCTATCTTTTCGAAGAGCTGATTCATTGTGAACCTCCCACGCGGATATTGCGGAATCTGGCCGGCGCCGCCCCATGGGTCATGCGCGCGGACTGGCTGGGCTGGCCCTTGCCGCAGTTGACTACCCCGAAGGGGCGCCAGAAACGCTCGTCGCAGATCGCGTCGCAGCTGTTCCAGAATTCCGGGTTGCAGGATTTATAAAGCACCTTTTTCAGCGGCCGGATCAGTTTGCCGTTCTTGATCTCCCAGAAGAAATCGCCGCCGAACTGGAAATTCAGGCGGTGCTGGTCGATCGAGAAGCTGCCCCGTCCCTGGATGTAGACCCCGTCCTCGGTGTCCGCGATCAGTTCGCCGGGCGTCAGTTCCTTTTCCCCCGGCAGCAGATACAGGTTCGGGATGCGGTTTATCGGCTGGTGGTGGTAATGGGTGGCGCGGCTACAGCCACGCGAGTATTCCAGGCCGATCTCCGGCGCGGTGTCCCGCGTGCTGCCGAATTCGTTCAGGATCCCGTCCTTGACGATGTGCCATTTCTGGCAGGGCACGCCGTCATCGTCGAAACCGAGCGTGGCGAGCCCTTCCTCGAGTGTGTTATCCCCCAGGAAGTTGATGATATCGGAGCCGTAGCGGTAATTTTTCAGCTTCTCCGGAGTGGCGAAGGAAATGCCGGCAAAATCGGCTTCCCAGCCCAAAACCCGGTCCAGCTCCGTGGGATGGCCGACGCTTTCGTGCATGGTCAGGCCCAGGTGGTTGGGATCCAGGATCAGGCTGCGCCGCTCTTCGGGTCCGAGCGTATCGGCTTTCACCTTGATCAGGGCCTCCTCGGCGATCTGCTTCGCCTTTTCCGTCAGGCAGAGGCTTTCCACCCATTCCCAGCCGGTGGCCCTTCCGCCCTCGTCAAAGGTGCGGCTCTGGCTGTCGCCCGCGTGGACGGCGGTGGCGATCACCATCGGGTCTATCCACTGGGTGTTGAGCTCCAATCTGGTGCCCAGGGTCGAGGCGAAAAGCTTTTCGTCCCTGTGCATCCGCAGGAAGAACATCGCCCGGCGGATCCCCTCATAGGCAAGCATGATCCTGTTCACCTCCAGCATCAGCTCGATCTTTTCCTTCATGGGCAGCGAGAGCGGATCGATCTTCACCGGGGTCTCATATTTGGCCATGTAACTCCGTTCCGGCGCCAGGCGGAGCTTCCTGTCCCTGTTCACCGAGGCGGAAAGCGCGGCGATCTCGGAGGCGCGCTTCACGGTCTTGAGCACCGCGTCGTCCGAAAAAACGTTGGAATGGGCGAAACCCCAGGCGCCGTCCTTGAACACGCGGACCCCATAGCCGTGGATGACGTCCGTGCTGGTGTTCTTCAAACTGAGGTTTTGCAGGTAGATGGTTTGATCTGTGGTTTTCTGAATGCGGATGTCGGCATATTCGGCGCCGTGCTTTTCGGCCGCATTCATGGCAAGATCGAGGTATTTCATAAATCCTCCTGTGATTTATTTATCCTTGGAAAAACTTTCAGGATCGGTTTGAAGTTCAATTATTATTGCCTGTCCGGATAAGTCAAGCCGGAATTTTATGATTGACAAATTCACGCCCCCGTCTGCCCTGTGGGTGAGATCCGCTTATGTGAAGAGCGCCGGAATTCGAGGAGAAAGTATGGAATGCCCCTTTTGCAATATGGACAGGGATAAATACCTGGTTGAAAACGAACATTTTTACGCCATCAGGGATCGCAGCCCTTTCACCCGGGGGCATTGCCTCATTGTTTCCAAAAGGCACGCGGAGGATTTTTTCGCGCTTGAACCCCGGGAGATGGCATCCCTGCGCGAGATCAGCCTCAAACTGCGGGAGATCCTGGATTCCGAATACACCCCGGACGGCTACAACCTGATCATGAATTGCGGCAGGGACGCCGGGCAAAGCGTTTTTCACTTCCATCTGCATTTTTTGCCGCGCCACAGAAAGGACGGCAAGTTCTTCGGGGTGCTGCGGAGGTTCGTTAAATAGGCCTGAAAATCATTTGACAGCCGAAGATCCGGGAGATATGTCTCAATCCCGGCCCTCTTCATCCGGGGGGCTGAATTGCAGCCGGAACTGGCGGATCATGGGGTCGATGATGGGCTCGCCGGTGTCATAAACGTCGAAGGGTTCGAAGCCCAAGTATTTGTCCCATTGGCCCACCACATAATCGTGGGATACGACGCGGTAGACGGCGTCCTCATCCAGCGGCTCTTCCAGAGGGGTGCGCTGGCAGATGTCATGGGGCTTTTCGACCGCGTGGAGCACGTTTATCCCGTCCAGGGTCAGGATATCGCGCCCGTGGCAGGAAAAGACCACCACGGTGTTGTTGAAGGGCAGCAGTTCATGCATGTCGCGCAGGGTGACGGGCCCGGCGGGTATGGTCTTGCGGAGGCCGCCGTTGTTGATAATCGCCAGATCCGGTTCATAGATATCCCGGTATTCGCGTTTCAGGGAATTGGCCACCCAGCGGGAGACAACCGTGGAGCGGTATTTATCGGGGATCCAGTCCTCATGGATATGGCCGATGACCTCCGCCATCTTGATCTCCACCTCGCGAACCTTGTCCTCGATATACCGCCCCAGGGGGGTTGGCGGAACGGCCTGTTCGCTTTCCAGGGGGATGAGCCGGTTCGAGATCGACGTGATGCGGTCATTTTCCACCTGGAGGTCGGCGCGGCCGAGGTATTGGAGATGGGAGCCAGGATACAGCAGATATATCCCGTTCACCCGGCAGGGTTCGTGCGTGGCGATGTGGTCGTGGCCACCGATGATGAGGTCCACCCGGTCGTCCAGGCTTTCGGCCATCAGGCTGTCGGCTTTGAAGCCCTGATGCGTCAGGACGATGATCAGGTCCGTGGCTTCGTCCAGTTCATCCAGATGGCGTTCGATGGCTTCCCCGGGAGGCAGGATGATCAGGCTGCGGGTGTTTTCCGCCTTGACCTTTTCCGGCAGGATCTCCAGCGTGATGCCCAGTATCCCGATGTTCAGCCCGTCCCTCTCGATTATCGCGTAAGGATCCCCGCCCACGCTCCGGCGGGTGGATTTATCCAGGAGATTGGTGCACACAAAGGGATATTCCGCCCGTCTGGCCAGGTCTTTGGCGTTGGAATAGGAAAAATCGAATTCGTGGTTGCCGAATACGCTGGCATCGAGCCCCAGCCGGTTGAAAACCCCGGTAACGGCCCCGCCCGGGACGCCTTCGTCCACCAAACTGCTGAATATCGAGCCGGTCTGCTGGTCCCCGCTGTCCAGGTATAAACTGCGCGGAGCCTCCTCCCTCAGGCGGTTGAGATGATGCTCGAGCATGAGGTAGCCGCCCCTGTGGAACCCGGTGTCAAAATCGGTGGTCGTCTCATAGGCGCCGTGGGTGTCGCCGGTGTAAATTACCCTCAGCGGCAGGGCGCCCAGGGCAGTGGAAAACGCCATGAGCGTCATCAGAACCAGCGGCAGGTGTTTCATCCATTTCTTCATTACTTTTCTCCCTGGCGGTTGTGGGTCCGGCCCGCCTGCAGGGCAAACATCCTCCCGTGGAAAGCGGCCCCGGACGTCCATGTTATTTTTATCTTTCTCTCCCATGCCTGCTTTGGTGTCAAGCATAAACCGATGAAACAAGATGAACCAAAATGTAGTAATATGGACATCTCCGGCAAAACCTATTTTGAGATGTTCCGTTATTTTTC
>CAYRVG010000022.1:0-4215 GCA_964427765.1 uncultured Candidatus Cloacimonadota bacterium | reverse complement strand
CCGCATAGGCGTCAACAGCGGCTCCCTGCCCCAAGACCTTTTGGCCAGACATGGGGTGAGCGCCCAGGCCATGGTCGAAGCGGCGCTCTCCCACGTGCGTATTCTGGAGGACCTGAATTACCGGGAGATAAAGATCTCCGTCAAGGCCTCCCATCTGCCCCTTATGATAGAAAGCTACCGCGCCCTCAGCCAGAGAGTGGATTATCCCCTGCATCTGGGCGTAACGGAGGCGGGAACGGTATTCTCCGGCACGATTAAATCATCCATGGGCCTTGGAATTCTCCTTTCAGAGGGCATTGGCGACACCATCCGGGTTTCCCTCACCGCCGATCCCGTGGAGGAGGTGAAAGTCGGCAAAAAGATCCTCCAGGCGCTGGAACTCAGGCCAGGGCTGAACATAATTTCCTGCCCCACCTGCGGCCGGACGAGGATAAACCTGTTGCAGCTCGTCTCGGAAGTGGAGGATGCCCTCAAGGAATTTTCCGATCTTCCCCTCACGATTGCCGTCATGGGCTGCATCGTCAACGGCCCCGGCGAGGCGCGGGAAGCGGATTTCGGAATTGCTGGCGGAGACGGCGAAGGCCTCGTATTCGCCAAAGGCGAGATCGTCAAAAAGGTCCGCGAATCAGAATTGGTGGCGGAACTATTGAAACTGGTCAGGGCGGGCAAGGAAAATGAATAAAAGGCTGCTGGCCATCTTCCTCACTTTCCTCAAGATCGGCGCTTTCACCATCGGCGGTGGTTATGCCATGCTCCCTCTGATCCGGCGGGAGGTGGTGGATAAACGCAGGTGGATCACCAACGCCGGCTATCTCAATGGTCTGGCTGCGGCCCAGTCCTGCCCAGGTCCACTCACCATAAATCTCAGCGTCTACATAGGATTTCACATAAAGCGCGGCTGGGGGGTCTTCGCGGCGATATTGGGCACCGTTTTGCCCTCGCTCATCATAATCATCGCCATTGCCGCGCTCTTCAGCCAATACGCGGAACTTTCCCTCGTGCGCAAGGCTTTTCACGCTCTGAAGCCGACCGTGGTGGCCCTGATCGCCGTCCCCCTGATCCAAATGACGCGCAGCGCCAGACTCAGCCGCAATAATTTCTGGCTGCCCCTGGTGGGAATAATTGTGGTGGGGATTTTTGGCATCAGCCCGATATATCCGATCCTCGGCACCATCATCTTCGCTTTGGTGCAGAGTTTCTGGCTTAAAGGCAGGTCAGCGTGATCTATCTATCGCTCTTCTGGACCTTCTTCAAGATAGGATTGTTCAGCTTTGGCGGCGGTTACGCCATCCTGGCCATGATCCAGCAGGAGGTTGTGATCAGCAATGGCTGGCTCACCCCATCCGAATTCGCGGATATCGTGGCCATTTCCCAAATGACCCCGGGACCTATCTCCATCAACGCCGCCACCTTCATCGGCTTCCAACAGGCAGGCGTCCCCGGCTCGCTGATCTGCACCTTTGGCGTGGTCCTACCCTCTTTGATCCTGATGCTGGTCATCACGCTTTCCTATGTGAAACTGCGCCGTCTGGCCTGGTTTCAAAATATTCTCAGGAAACTTCGCTGGCTGGCCCTCGGCTTGATCGGCGCCGCCGTGATCCTCGTCGGGGAAGGGGCTTTGACCGATCGCTTTTCCATCGCGATATTCGTGATCTCCCTGGCGATCTACTGGCGCTTCCGCCCCAACCCGATCTATTTGCTCCTCGGTTCCGCCGCGGTGGGCATGCTGCTGGGTTGAGGCCAATGACTTGATCCCTGTAACCCAGGAATCAACGTTTGGAGGGCTTTCAAACGGCAATTGTGGAAAACAATACACAGACTTTACATACTTTGGTACCTTTCTTACTTGACAAAATTTCTTTTGGGATTTTACATAGCCTTATAATGTTCAAAGTATATGTTTTCAGATTCAGATTCAATCAAGGATTTTCAACTACTTCTTGCCCATTGAAATTTGACTGGGGAAGATTCGGAACGATGATTATTCATGCTTTGTAAAACTGTTTTTTTTGTGAGCATAAGGCAGGGACCAAGTCCAACTGAGGATTTGGCACAAATCCAATGTGTGGATTTTGGTATGAAATCCCCGTTGGGTCCGCATCCATCAATTAACAACAACCACCCCAAATAAAACCAAGGAGAAAATCATGAACAAATTACTCATCGGCCTTTTGGCAATCGTCATCCTCGTTGCACTCGCAGCTTGTGGTACAAGTTCGGACAATCCCCAGGCAGTGGCAGAATCTTTCTTCAGCGCCCTGGAGACCAAGGATTTTGAAGGAGCCAAGAAACTTGCAACTGAAAATTCAGCCGGTATGCTCGATCTGATCCAGGGCTTTATGCAGGAAGAGAACCAGGATATCAACAACAGGTTTAACGTGGTAAGCGTTGAGGAAAACGGAGATAATGCCACCATTACTTTTGAAGCCTGGAATTCCGAGAATCCGGATGACAAAGACACAGATACCATGGACATGGTGAAGGTGGACGGTGCTTGGAAGGTCAAGGTAGAAAAAGAATAGGTTTATTCTATGTCCCGGTCCTGCTTTGCCTGGCCGGCTTTGTATTGATGAATTCGGGAAGCTCCGTCCCCAGCGGCGGAGCTTCTTTGCTTAGATCCCAAAATCCGCAAGCTGGCTCAAGCAGCGTTGAGATTGCTGCGCTGGAGGAGGGCGATATCTTGCTCAGGCGCGGTAGGGGCTTTGTATCATCAGCAATAGCCAGCGTTTCACGCCATGGCGTATCGCATTGCGGGGTTGTGGTGAAAGAGGATGGCAGGTGGCTGGTTGTGCACAGCATTTCCGGGCATATTTCCGATCAAGACGGAATCCGGGCTAATACCCCCGAAGAGTTCATTCAGGAGGCTTTGCCGGGGAGTCTCTATCACCTGAAACCCCGCCTGAGGGTAGATCGTGCAGCTATTGCTTCCCGATGTAAGGAACTCCTGAAACAGGGGGCGGGATTTGACCACAATTTCAACCTGGAGGATGAAAACAAGCTTTATTGCTCCGAATTGATCCGCTGCGTCTATCTTCATGGGGGCATGCCAGATAGATTCAGTTACAGCTACCCAGGCGGCAAGAAGATCATAGACATGAACAGTTTCTTTGATCCCGAGCTCTTTCAGATACAGTGAATTCAGCTTGAATACAATTTTCTAAAAAAACAACCCGGGGTATTAAGAAAGATATATATTATAGGTTCTCCCTTTCAAATTGAGCAGATACTTATGGTTTTAACCCAACGATATCGCGCTTGGGTTTGACACTTCCACTACTAACCCACAATCGCCTGAGTTCCTGCTGGTTCAGCGTTTTCTGAGTGCGTGGTCAGGCAGTTGCCAGGCAGTCAGGGAAAAGGGAGAATTTGGGTCACTTGTTTTGTAAGAGAGCCTTTTATCAAGGGGGGTTGTTCTTTTCTACGGGTCGGAATCAGTATTTCACTGGTGTGGATGCCCGCCGTTCTTTAGGGCGGCGCGTCGCCCGTGTGGGCCGGGATGACCCCCAGGGGAAATTAACTGTTCTGAATCAGGGATCTTAGCTTATCGGCGAGCAGGCCGACCTGGCGGGAGCGCTCAAGCTCCCAGGGGATGGAATATTCCTTTGGGCCTTGGGCAAACAGGCGTTTGAGGCAGTTGTAGATGCTGTCCGCGGATTCCATGGCGCAGATAAGGTTGTGGCCCTGTTCGCGGAGCAGGGCGGCCGCCTCGTTGTGGCGGGGGACCATTGCCAGGATGGGCCTTTGGGCGCGCAGGTATTCAAAGATCTTGGAGGTGAGGGTGCCGCGGGGCGAACTGCTGTTTATCACCAGGAGGAGGGCGTCCGCGGCTCTCATATAAGCCAGCGCCTGGGCGTGCTCAAGCTGGGGGACGGTCTCGACGATGTCCGAAATGTCGCTGTATTTGATCTCGTCGATCGCTTCACGGAAGAAATTCCCGACGAGTTTGACCCGCGTTTTCGGGGGCAGGGAGCCCTCCTCACGCAGGCGCCTGAGGGCGGCATAAAAATGCTTCAAAGTGCGCCGGGCGTAAATCGCGCCGAAATAGGCGAAGGTGAAGCCATCCTGCCTTTCCAGCTGGGGAAGATCCCGGAAATCCTCTTCGTCCCAGCCGTTAAGGACCGTGAGCATCTTATCCGCCAAGCCCTCCCCAAAATGGCGGGCGGCGTCCTCGCCGATGCCTTGGGTGGCGGTCACGATCAGGCAGGCGTGGCGATA
>CAYRVG010000021.1:0-5037 GCA_964427765.1 uncultured Candidatus Cloacimonadota bacterium | reverse complement strand
CCACGTAAGACACATCGCAGGCCAGAAGGTCATAATCCGCCATCCGGTCCTGCCACAGCATCCAGAGCTGATAATCATACATCCCGTCGTGCAGATAATCCGGATGCACATGTTCCATTATTCCTTCTATCTCGTTCCAGCTAAAATCCCGCGAAATGTCATAGATAATGTCGCGGATCTCATTTTCGTCCTGAGTGGAAGTGTCCTCGTCACAGGCAAACATCACAGGCAGGATCAATACCAACAGCAGCAGTTTTTTGATCAAGCACTTTCCCCGCTTTGCTTGAGTTCGAGAACCGCCAGGCACTCAATATGCCAGGTCTGGGGAAACATGTCAAAGGGCTGCGCGAAGACCAGTTGATAATCCCCGCTTTCCAGCAAGATCTTCAGATCCCGGTGCAGGGTGATCGGCGAGCAGCTGATATAATAGATCCGATTGATGCTCGTCCTGATGATGGCATCCAGTGCTTCTTTCCTTACCCCGCTGCGGGGAGGATCGAGGATGATGGCGCTGGGTTTTTGCTCCATAGTGGTTTTGCCGGAATCCAGCAGCGCGGGCAGGGCGTCTTCGGTTTTGGCGCAAAGGAAACCGGCGTTTTCGATGCCGTTGAGGCGAATGTTTTCCTCACCGTCAGAAGTTGCCGCTTTGTTTTCCTCAATGCAGAGGACCTGTTGGACCCTTTCAGCCAGAGTAAGACCCAGCACGCCAATTCCGGCATAAAGGTCATAGATCACATCCTGGGGAACAAGCTGGGATCTCAAGTGTTCGATTATCAGTTCCAGGGTGCCGGTGTTAACCTGCCAGAAGCTGCGGTAATGGACCCTGAAACGCAGCCTCATCAAATCTTCATGGAGCCATGGTTCGCCGTAGAGGATCTTTTCCTCATTTCCCAGGATCACATTGCCGCGTTCGCGGTTTATATTCTGGATGATGCCTTTTATGTTCGGGAATTCCGTTATCAGCTGTTTGACAAGAAGTTTGGTGAAGGGCAGCTTGCCGGAACGGGTTACCAGGATCAGCAGGATGCCGCTTTGATCCCGTGTACAGCGGAAGCCTATATGGCGGAGTTTGCCCGTATGTCTTGCTTCGTTGTATGCCCTGACCCCCGTCTTTCCCATTATCGCCAGGCAGCGCCTTGCTATGGCGTCAAATATGGGTGGATGCAGCCAGCAACTTTCGTGTTGGACTATTTTGTGGGACCAGCGCGCGTAGATCCCAAAATACAGGCCGTTCTCATCCTCGCCAACGGGCATAAAGGCCTTGTTACGGTAATGCAGGGTTTCCGGCGAGGCCTGGATCTCACGGATATCGGCTTCCGGTGCCAGCGGCTGCAACAATTCCCGGATGAGGCCTGTCTTGTATTTGAGTTGGGTGGAATATTCCAGATCCAGCCAGTCGCAACCGCCGCAGGGTATGCTGGACGCAAAAGATTCACAGGGATTGGGAACGACTCCCTCCCCCCGCTTCAGATATTTTTTGACCTTGGCAAAAGCCACGTCTTTGCGTTCACGCAGAAGTTCTGCTTCGATCTCGTCGCCCACGGCGGTGTAGGGTACGAAAATGGCTTTCCCCGCGTGATAACCAAGTCCAAATCCCCCCAGGGCGGGTTTTTCTATCTTTAGTTCAAAATGTTTGTTCACACCATCATTTCCCGCAGGCGTGCGATTCGCTTTTCCACTGGCGGATGGGTCGCGAAAAGGGAAAGCGCTTTTTTGCTGTTGATCTTGGCGATCGCATAGGCGTCTTTTTTCTTTTGGGGCACATACCCGGCGCTGATCTTTTCCAGGGCTGTGATCATGTGCCCGGGGCTGGTAAGCTCAGCGGAACCCGCGTCGGCAACATATTCACGGTGCCTGGAATGAGCCGCGAGCGCGATATTCGCCAGGATCATCAGCACGTTCTGGATCACCATGGCGATCATATAATGGCTGGCAGTGCTGGCCACATTGCGTTGGGAACTGTCTCTCCTGCCGCTGAGCACGGCGGCGATGATATTGGCCAAAAATAGCACGAAGGTGTTTATCGTTCCCATCAGAAGGGTGGTTGTGACCATGTCCCCTTTTGTGACGTGGGTCATTTCGTGCCCGGCCACGGCAGCCAGTTCATCCTCGTCCAGGTTCTGCATGATGGCGCTGGAGAAGGCGATGAGGGATTTATTCTTGGAGGAGCCTGTGGCAAAGGCGTTGTTGTCCGGCGATTGGTAAATCCCAAATTCCGGCATCTTGATGCCTTTGTGGGCGGACATCTTCTCCAGCGTGTCGTAGAGGTGCAGGGCCTTCCCTGTCGCCGTTACCCGCGTCAGGGGCTTGATCTTGTAGGATGATTTTGCCATCTTTTTGCTGATGAAAAGTGAGATCAGCGAGCCGGCAAAGCCAAAGATCGCGCAGTAAATCAGAAGTTGCGCCCAGTCTGAGGGTTGGAGTCCCACAAGTTGCAAAATGAATCCCAGAACCGCCAGGACAAGGATGTTCACTGTAAGGAAGAGCCCCCAGCGTTTTATTACTGCCATTTTCCAATTCCTCCTGGATCTTTTTTTATGATCTTGATCATACTATGGAACAGGCTAACCAACTGGTTTCATTATTTTGGAACCGAAAAAAAAGGCAAGTAAAATTTCATATTACGGGATCTGGACATACAGCAATTCGGGCAGGCCAAACCGTGCCGGGTACTTATCTGTTTCTTGCACATACTCTTAAAAAGTTATTAAGGTGCCGCTTTTGCACCTTTGCGCTTGACAAATAAGCGCTGCATGGAAAATCAGCGCATAATAATGGTGTAAAAGGTTTGCGGCAGCAGCTTGCCCCAACCGGAAGGAGAAACAAATGGAATATCCGTTTAGTAAGATCGAGCAGAAATGGCAGAGGATCTGGCGTGAAAAGAGGATCTTCAACCCCCCGGATTTCCCGGAAAAGCCCAAATACTATGTCCTATCCATGTTTCCCTATCCTTCCGGGATCCTGCATTGCGGCCACGCGTCCAATTACTCCATCAGCGACGCGATCTCCCGCCTGAAGATGATGGAGGGCTACTCTGTGATGCAGCCGATGGGCTTCGATTCCTTCGGCATGCCCGCGGAGAACTTTGCGATCCAGAACAATTCACATCCCCGCATCACCACCGAGGAAAACATCGCCGCCATGCGGACCCAGTTCGATTCCATGGGGTTCGGGCTGGATTGGGACCGCGAGGTCAGCACCTGCCGCCCGGATTACTACAAATGGGGCCAGTACCTCTTTAAAAAACTCTATGAGAAAGGCCTTGTCTACCGCAAGAAATCCTGGCAGAACTGGTGCGAAAGCTGCCAGACCGTACTGGCCAACGAGCAGGTGGAAAACGGCCGCTGCTGGCGCTGCGGCGGGGAAGTGGCGCAAAAGGAGCTGGAACAATGGTATTTCAAGATCACAGATTACGCCGAGGAACTGCTCGATTTCGACAAGATGATCGACTGGCCGGAGCGGGTCGTCACGATGCAGAAAAACTGGATCGGCAAAAGCGAAGGCACCCTGATCGATTTCCCCCTGGAAGGCCAAAACGGAAAGATCAGCGTATTCACCACCCGGCCGGACACCGTTTACGGCGTGACCTTCATGGCCCTGCCGCCGGAACATCCGCTGGTGCAGAAATGGCTGGCCGAGGAACCGGACAATAAACCACTGCACGATTTTTGCCATATGGTCATCAACGAGGACAAGATCATGCGTGTTGCCGAAGATACTACCAAGGAAGGCATCTTCAGCGGCAGATATTGCCTTAATCCCCTAAACGGCAACAAAGTACAGATATGGATAACCAACTACGTGCTGCTGGAATACGGCACCGGCGCTGTCATGGCCGTTCCGGCCCACGATCAGCGCGATTTTGAGTTTGCCCGTAAATACGGCATTCCCATGCTCCTGGTGATCCAAAACCCGGAACTGAACCTGGTCCTGGAAGAAATGGAAGAGGCCTACGTAGAGCCGGGGATCATGGCCAATTCTGCTCCCTTCGACGCCATGGAGAGCGAAAAGGCCAAGGCTGAGATCTCCAAACTCATCGAGTCAAAAGGGATAGGCAGGATCACCTGCACCTACCGCCTGCGCGACTGGGGAATTTCCCGCCAGCGCTATTGGGGCAATCCCATCCCCGTCATCTACTGCCCGAAATGCGGAACGGTCCTCGTTCCGGATGAAGACCTGCCCGTTCATCTGCCGGAAAACGTCCAGGTGGGCAAGACCACCAGCAATCCGCTGCTTTCGGTTCCGGACTGGTATACGGTGCCCTGCCCGGTCTGCGGCACTAGATCCCGACGCGAGACCGATACCATGGATACTTTTGTGGATAGCGCCTGGTATTACGCCCGTTACGCCGATCCAAAGAACGACGAGGCGCCATTCGACCCGGCCAAGGCGAAACACTGGCTGCCCGTGGACCAGTATATCGGCGGCATCGAGCACGCCGTGATGCATCTGCTTTACGCGCGTTTCATCGGTAAATTCATGCGCGACCTCGGCTGGCTGGATTGCGACGAACCCTTTGCCCGCCTGCTCACCCAGGGCATGGTGACCAAGGATGGCGCCAAGATGAGCAAGTCCAAGGGCAACGTGGTCGATCCGACCTATATCATCGACCGCTTCGGGGCGGACACACTGCGCGTGTTCCTGCTTTTCGCCTCGCCCCCGGACAAGGACTCAGAATGGAGCGACGACGGCATCATGGGCGCCTTCAGGTTCCTCAACCGCGTCTGGCGCCTGATCGAAGAACATCTGGAAACGATCAAACGCGGATTGCCGCTAAAGGTTGAACAGGAACAGGTTTCCGCGCCCCTGCACGATCTGCTTTTCAGCACCCACAGCACCGTGAAGAAGTGGCTGGAGGACTGCCAGCAGCGCATGCAATACAACACGGCGATCGCCGCCATCATGGAGCACCTGAACCACTGCGTGGCAGTCAAGGAACCCGCCAAACTCGCCGAGGCAGATCTGGCCGTATACGCCGAAGCCTGCGGCGTCATCCCGCGGCTGCTTTACCCCTTCGCGCCCCACATCGCCGAAGAA
>CAYRVG010000020.1:0-14315 GCA_964427765.1 uncultured Candidatus Cloacimonadota bacterium | reverse complement strand
CGAAGCATTTCTGATTGGAGTTTTGTCACTTCAGTTGCGGCTTTTCTAAATCGGTATTTTGGGCTGGAGCTGGCGGATGTCCAACTCCAGTCCAAAATCAGCCCTATTTGCAATTATTACTGATACAAAGACGTCCAGAAACGTCCAAAACATCCGATGTCCAAGTCTAAACATAGTCCGCCATATCTCCCCACCTCATAAAGCGTTATCCCCACTTGTCCAAGTGAGACGAGCTTGCAACTTTGGGTGAGAGTTTATAGACCGTCTGCTAATAAAATAAAATGACTCCAGCAATTCTCCAAACTGATATTTGCACCGTATGGGAGTTCATAGTCTTCATACAGCTTTAGCTTGGCATACCAATCCAGTAGCGATGTCACCCCGGGCCGGATATTCGTCTGCCATCTCCGAATTGGCAGATCGGACAAAGTCCGATTTATTTTACTGACGTGCCTCAACAGGCTGAAGACTATGTTACTGGAGTGATTTTTCGCCCTGGGTTTTGAAACTCCCGCAACCTGTCCACAACCGCCTGAGTTCCCGCTGGTTCAGCGTGTTCTGAGAGCGTGGTGAGCGCGTGACAAGCGAATCACGGATAAGGGAGATTCCCCTCCATATATAGTGGGTTACGCTTACCAAGTTATGAGTTGAGAGTTAAAATTGGAAAGCGGAAAAGCGCTGAAAAAGAATGGAACGCGGATGACCGCTGACCGAAGATGAGGGGGCTTTTGGCAAAGAGGCCGGGCTTCCGCGCGGATATTCCCGGCCAAAGCAAGGAGCCGGGTATCAGGATCTAATTTCCGGGAATATCGATGCTGAAGTTGTAGTTCCCCATTTTGATCAGCGGGCGGAATTTGCCAAAGCGATTGTCGCTGGCGAAAAGGACGGCGGCGTTCCGGGCGTCGTATTTCTCATAAAGTTCGCGGGCCCGGGCGTAGCTATGGTCGTCCACGGGCTGGGTGGCGGCGGAGAAAAGCTGCGTTTCCCAGTTCTCCTCATCCAGGTCGGAGCCTTTTTCCGAGGCCACGAGCGCGAGGGCGATCAGGGCCTGGATCTCGTCCGCCCTCATGCCATAGAGGCCGTTATCCTGCAATTGCCCATAGGCCAGATAGATGGTTTTTCCGGGGATGACATAGACCATCTGCCTTTCCCGGGGGTTGAGCATGAATTTGAGTTGCTGTGCCTGGCGGGGATCGCTTCTGATGGTGTCAAAGAAATCCTGATAGTTCTGCAGGGGTTCTCTGATCACCAGCCTGTTGTCGATCTTCCTCTCCAGTTCCGGGGAAAGGGGGAGTTGTTCCCGGGCAGGTGTTTCCTCCTCTTCGGTTGCGGCCTCGGCTTCCTGCCGCGGGGCCGGGGGACCGGAGGGGAATCTGGAAAGGGAGAGGGAATACCAGAGCGTGGCGCCGAGGAAAACCAGAATGGTTGCCAGGATGGCGAGGTTGGGCTTGAAATTCTTTTTGGGGGGCGTGGATACCTCTTGGGAAAGGGTGAACGGCGTGCACTGCTGGACGTGGACGATCTGGATGGTGACGTTGTCCGAGCCGCCGCGACCATTGGCCAGATCCACGAGGTTGCGGCAGGCGATGGAAGGCTCCTCCTCCATCTGGAGCAACAGTTCCTCATCCTTCAGATGTTCCGTGAGCCCGTCCGAACAGAGCAGGAAAACGTCATCCTGCCGGAGTTTATGGGGTCCGGAGAGATCCGGTTCGTAATCTGTGTGGCCGAGTGATCTGGTGACGATGTTCCTGAGCGGATGGGATGAGGTTTGCTCCAGGCTGATAACCCCGCTTTCCACCAGCTCCTGGACCTGAGAATGGTCTTTGGTGAGCCGGTTCAGGGAGCCCCCGCGGCTGAGGTAGAGCCGGCTGTCGCCGCTGTGGGCATGCCAGTACTGGGTTCCCTTGATGAGCAGCAAAACCAGGGTCGTTCCCATTCCCGAGAGGGAGGGATCATGCTGGGTGGCCTCCAGGATCTTGTTTTGGGCGAATTCAACGCTTTGGCGGATGGTGTCCTCCTCCGCGCCGGGGATATAGTTCGTTTCAAAGTATTGGCGGATGCTTTCCACGGCGATGCGTGAGGCGACGTCGCCGGCCACGTGCCCGCCCATTCCGTCGCAGATCAGGAAAAGCCTGCCAAACTCCCCTTCGTAATATCCGAAAGAATCCTCATTCTTCGTCCGGGCGGGATTTTTCCCGATGTCTGTGATGTTCGCCACCCTGAGGCGGACTGTGCTTTGATCCATAAGTTTTTTCCTCTGGCCAAGGTTCCGGGGAACCGGAGCAGATTCTTTTTTTCAAAAAGGAGTGAAATCCCGAATGTGTCAAGGGATAATTTATCTTTTTGGCCGCGGATCAATGCCCCTTATGCGCGGCAGGGCAGCCGCTCTGGCCAAAGCCCGAGGCCATAGACCCGCGCCAAGAAAACGATTGACAGGAATTGATCGGGGCAAAATAATGTTTTTTTAATATTATGGAGTATGAAATGAGTTCACTCGCTGTTCTGGGATGTATGTGGGGCGACGAAGGAAAGGCCAAGATCGTGGATTTCCTGGGCAAGAACGCCGATGTGGTGGTGCGTTTCCAGGGAGGCGCGAACGCGGGGCACACGATCGTTTCCCAGGGCAAAAAATACGTTTTTCACACCGTTCCCTCCGGCATCCTCTATCCCCAAACCAAATGCGTGATCGGGCCGGGAACCGTGGTCGATCCCCTCGGGCTGGTGGAGGAGATGCAAGAACTGATGGAGCAGGGGGTGGATTTTTCCGGCCGGCTGTTCATCGATGAGCGGGCCGGGCTTGTCCTGCCGCTGCATAAAAGGGTGGAAAAAGGCGCGGAGGAGGAACTTGAGGAAAGCAGGATCGGCACCACGGGCAAGGGCATCGGACCCGCCTACGCGGACCAGACATCCCGCTTTGGCATCCGGATGGGGGACCTGAGATACCCGGACTGGCTGAAGCAGCGCCTTCAGAGCCTTTACAACCATCATTTAGACCAGGCCCCCGCCGGAGAGATAGAAGCCGGGATAAGATCCCTGGAGCAGGCCTGGGAATTCCTGCGTCCCCATGTGGCCCAGGTGGACAGCCTTCTCAGAGCCTGGCATTTGCAGGGTCAGACGATCCTTTTTGAAGGCGCCCAGGGAACGCTTCTGGACCTGAGTTTTGGCACCTATCCCTATGTGACCTCCTCGCACACCTCAGCCGGGGGCGTAAGCGTGGGGACCGGTTTCCCGCCCAGCTGGCTGGACAAGGTTTTCGGGGTTTACAAAGCCTATTGCACCCGGGTGGGCGAAGGGCCTTTCCCCACCGAGATCTTTGACGCCACCGCCGAAAGGATCCGCAAAACCGGAAACGAATTCGGCGCCACGACAGGCAGGCCCCGCCGCATCGGCTGGTTTGACGCCGTGGCCGGCAAATACACCGCCTCCCTCAACGGCATCGGCGGAATGGCCATCACCCTTCTGGACGTCCTCAGCGGACTGCCGGAACTGAAGATCTGCACCGGTTACTGGCTGAAGGGGGAAAGGCTGGGGGAATATCCCTCCCATCCCCTGCAACTGGCCGAGGTTGAGCCGGAATACCTGAGCATGCCCGGCTGGGACGCGGATCTGGGGCAAACCAGGAAACTGGAGGACCTGCCCGGCGCGGCGATGGACTATCTTGAGGCGCTGCAGGATCTTCTGGAGGCGCGGGTGGAGATCGTCTCCGTGGGCAGCGACCGCAAACAAACGATCGTAATAAATTAAAATACAGAGGTGAAAACCATGCGTTGGATACTTCTTCTTGCAACACTTTTCCTGGTGGCGGGGCTTTTTGCCCAGGGCGCGGACAGTTTGGATTTTCCCCAGCCCCAGTTCGTCAATCCCATCTTTGACAGTTTTTCGCGCAACTATATCTCCACCAGCGCCATGGGGCGCGGCTACACCGGAATAGCACTTCCCGGCGGAGTGGACAATGTGCTCATCAATCCCGCCGGTTACGCTCCGGACAGAGCTTCCCTGCATCTGGAGATGCTGATCAAGCCCCCGGTGGATGTGGAATTTTATGAGGATATCATGGCGGGCACATCCATTACTCCGGAGGACAGGATGACCTCTCCCATTCCCTTTGGCATGGCGGCCGGGGGAGGAAGGCTCTGGGGAGATCTCACCTTCGCGGGGGTCTATTCGCTGCCCAAAACCCTGACGCTGGACGATTTCGCGGTGGAGATCAATATGGGAGACAACTGGGTCTCCCGGACCCCGGTTTTCAATCTGCACCAGTTCACGGGCAACCTTGCCTGGCACGGAAAGCGGCTCCACGCGGGCCTGAACCTGCACGGACAGTTGTATTACCTGGGCGACGTGACCTTTTTGCGCACCTTTGAGAGGATCCGGGACACCAAGGCCATCCTCAGGCCGCAACTGGGGGTCATGTACACCGGGGAAAGGATCAATGCCGGCCTCAGTTTCACGCCCCAGCAAAGCGCGGAATGGGACCTGAAATACAGGGTTTACGACACCAAACTCCCCCTCAACGTTGTGGCCGGGGCTGCCTATAAAAAGGGCGAAACCCGGTTCACCGCGGAGCTGGATTTTGAGCAAAGCAGCGCCATCAGCGACGATTTTTCGGACCGCTATACGGTGCGCCTGGGCGCCGAGACCAGGGTGCGCAAATTCACCTACCGGGCCGGCTATATCTACCATCCCGAGGTCTGGCACGGTTATTACAGGCTTCCGGATGCCGCCTCGGACACCACCTCGATCTGGTGGGACATTCCCCAGGGCGGCTGGGTGGGGAAAAACACCCAGCACATCCTGAGCGTCGGCACAAGCTGGCACCACAGCGAGGGCAAGATCAACCTCGCCTTTCTGATGGACATTGCCGGCAATGCGCCCGTGGCGCAGATAAACATGTCGCTGGATCTCTATTTCAGCGCTTTCAAAAAAAAGGACTTTCTCTATTTTGAATAAATACCCCAATGTCCAGATCCGCAAAATTGAAAGCTACAGTCTTCCCGCTTTGCAGGAAGCGGTGGCCATTTTTCTGGAAAACGCCCCGCACTCCAAAATAAACCGTCCCAAGCGGGTGCTTTTGAAGCCGAACCTGCTGGGTGCGTTTTCCCCCGAGAAAGCGGTCACCACCCATCCCGTGGTCATGGAAGCGCTGGTGCGGCATTTCCTGGACCTCGGCAAGGAGGTCTGGATCGGGGACAGCCCCGGCGGGATCCTCAAGGCGGAAAGCGTTTGGGAAACCTGCGGGATGAAGGACCTGGCGGAGCGTTATCCGGTCAAGCTGGTCAATCTTTCCACGGCGGGATTCCGGGAACTGGAATATGAAGGCGTTTCGGTGAAGATATCCGAAGTCTTCTGGCAATGCGGGATCGTGATAAATGTCGCCAAATACAAGACCCATTCCCTGATGGCTTTCACGGGTGGGCTGAAGAACCTATATGGGCTGATCCCCGGCCTGGCCAAGACGGATTACCACAGGATGTATCCCACCACCGGGGATTTCGCCAGGTTGCTGCTGGCCCTGTATGCGCTCACCAAATCCCGCGTCACCTACAGTTTCATAGATGGCATTATCGGGATGGACGGCCCCGGCCCCTCTGCCGGCAGGGTGAGGAATTTCGGACTGCTGCTTGGCTCAACCTCGATCTCCGCTTTGGATCACATCGCCGCCAGGCTGATGGGCTTTGGGCTGGAAGACGTTCCCTACCTCGTTCCCGCCCTGCATCAGGACGGTGTGTTGCCCTCGCGCGTCAGGATACCCACCAGTTTCCGGGATTTTAAGATGCAGGATGTGGACATCAATATGGCCAAGCTTGCCAAGAACCTGCTAAAGTATATCCCCGGAGCAGCCCAGAAACTTTTCCGAAACCTGTATGACAAGGCCCCCGTGATCAGCGGGCGCTGCAAAAAATGCGGTATCTGCGTGGAAAACTGTCCCGTGCAGGCGATCTCACCCGCGAGCCCTTCGAAATTTCCCAGGATCGATCCCGCCAAATGCATCAAATGCATGTGCTGCCATGAGTTGTGCCCCTACCAGGCGATAGACATCGAGCGCAAACTTCTGGCAAGGCTGGTGCTCAAATGAAGAAACAAAAACCCAAATACCGCAAGGCGATGAACCTGCTCGTCCTTTTGATCCTGCTGTTTCTGCTCAGTTGGATCCTGATCTGGGGCGACAACAGCTTTTACAAGGTCTGGAAACAAAAACGGGAGATCAGCACGATCAGGGAGGAAAATGAATCGCTCAAGGCGGAGAACGACAGCATCGCCCGGCAAAACACCCGGCTGAAGAGCGATCCCGAGGCGGCGGAGGAAGTTGCCCGGGAAGAACACGGACTGATCAAGCCCGATGAGGTCATATACAGGTTCAAGCCAGCCCAGCCGGAAACCCTGGAAGGCCGAGACTAAAGCAGGGTCCGGGATATGGCCGGTCGGGTCAAGTCCCCAATTTTTGGTTTATGAGGCAATGCCGGCAGTGGGAAAAAGAGGATGAATGAAGGACAGTCAGGATCATAAGGCACTAAGGCGCCTGGCGCCAAGGCAGAAAAAGCAGATGCGGGAGCTCGTCTCCTCCCTGCTGGATTCATCAGGCAACCAGCGCGAATATTTGATCTCCGTCCTGCTTGCCCAGGCCACGCCTGAAATAGGTGGGGAGCCTTCCCTCAGATCCCTGCGCACCCTCACCTCGAACATCCTCGTGCAGTTGATTTATGTTCTGCGGGCGCAAAGGAACAGCCGGCTTTCCCTATATCTGGATTATTTCAGGCATCTCAAACATTTTCCCCTGGAGGGAACGGCGGAACTGGATAATGCTCTCAAAGAAGTCTTTGGCAGTGATCCGGGCCCCACCCAGAAACAGGCACATCTTTTCGGGCGCCTGGAACTGCTTTACCTGCTTGCCAAACTGGGGGATTTTGATGTGGCGAGTCCGCTTTTTGAGGAGCTGGAACCGCAGGTAAAGCTCTCTGAACCAAAGCTATACTTCATCTTCCAGATAGCCCTGGCCAGATACCTGCAGCACAAAAACAAACGTCTGCAATTCACCGCGCTCTGGCTCAACCTGGTGAGTGATTTTTTCCAGCAGGACGGCTCTGAAAGCGCGCTGTACGTTGTTCTGAGATGGATCAACATCCTGAACTGGGGCAGGGAGACCGCGACAAAGAAGATGCTGCTGCTCAAATTCGGCCCCGGGCTGAGGCATATGGGCAACCTGCTCTCCGCGAACCTGCTTTACGCGCTTTTCACACTGGAGAACAAACTGGTTTCCCCGGCCGAAAAGATGAACTACGCCCGCCTGCTCTTCAAAATACCGCAATCCCTGTTCACCATGCAGCAACTTCAGTTCATCTATTTTTTCGCCGGCAACTATTATTCCGGGATGCATTTGAGTTATCAGAAATCCATCCGCTACTACCAGCACTCAAATTATTACCTGCACAGAAGCTGGATCTATTTGCAGGGCCTTTCCCTGTTTTTGCGCCAGAATCTTTCCCCAGAGCAGTTTGCCCACACCATGCAACACCTGGAGCGTTTGGTGATCGAGCTGGGAAGCCAGATGAGCCTGCAAAACAACGCTTACGTGCAAACCCTGCATGACAATTTTGACGTCATCCACGATCTCTACCGCCAGGTTGAGGAGCTTTCCATCACGGACAACCTGACCGGGCTGAAAAACCAGCGTTATCTGGCCAACAACCTCATCCATTTATTCCAGCTTGCCGCCCGGCACAAGGTTCCGGTTTGCTTTGCCATGCTGGACATAGACCATTTCAAGCTGGTAAACGATGAATTCGGGCATATGGCCGGCGACAAGGTGCTCAAGGATCTGGCCGGTCTTTTCACCGGATCATTCCGCAAAAGCGACGTGATCGTCAGATACGGCGGCGAGGAATTTTTGATGATCTTCTTTGACATGCAGAAGGAGCGTTTCAAAAATATGATGGAAGACCTTTGCCAGAAGGTGCGGGAACACAAATTCAGCTTCAGCGGGCACAAGATCACCATCAGCGTGAGCATTGGCATAAGCTGTGGCGTCGAGACAGGTTACACCCAAAAACATATAGATTCATGCATAGAAAAGGCCGACGCCGCCCTGTACCTCGCCAAGAGCAGGGGGAGGAACCAAGTCTGGGTCTATGATCAGAAATTTCAAGCTTGACATTTAAACACAGTCAAAATTTCTATTTCAGCAAGGAGTTTTTCATATGGCAAAAGTAGTTGTGAAAGATCTGAACAAGTTTTACGACAAAACGGTCCACGCCGTCAAGGACGTCTCATTTGAGGCGAAAGACAAAGAATTCATGGTGCTCGTCGGCCCCTCCGGCTGCGGTAAAAGCACGATACTGAGGATGATAGCCGGTTTGGAGGAAATATCCAGCGGCAACATCTGGATAGGGGACAAACTGGTGAACAACATTCCTCCCAAGGATCGCGACATAGCGATGGTCTTCCAGAATTACGCGCTTTATCCCCATATGTCCGTTCACGATAACATGGCCTTCGCCCTCAAACTCCGGCGTGAAAGCAAGGACAGCATCAAGGAAAAGGTGAAGCATTCAGCCCAGCTCCTCGGCATCGAAAGCCTGCTCAAGCGCAAGCCGGGCCAGCTTTCGGGAGGTCAGCGCCAGCGTGTTGCCCTGGGCCGGGCGATCGTCCGCAATCCCAAGGTCTTCCTCTTTGACGAGCCGCTTTCCAACCTCGATGCCAAACTCCGCGTGGCCATGCGTGCGGAGATCGTGAAGCTCCATCAGCAGGTGGAAAACACGATGATCTACGTCACCCACGACCAGGTTGAGGCGATGACCATGGCAGACCGCATCGTGGTGATGAAGGACGGGGAGATCCACCAGATAGACACGCCACTCAACGTCTATAACGATCCCGCCAATGTTTTTGTGGCTGGATTCATCGGTTCTCCGGCGATCAACATGGTGACGGGAAAGATCGAAGCCAAAGACGGGGACCTCGTTTTCAACAGCGATGATTTTACCGTCAAGGTCCATGCGGATCATAAAAAAGCCCTGGATCCGTATGCCGGAAAGCCCATTATCATGGGCATCCGCCCCGAGGACATCTATGACGCCCGTTTCGATTCCATGGCGGATTTTCCCCAAGGCTTTGACACCACCTGCGACATTGTCGAGCCTCTGGGCAACGAATACCAGGTGGTCCTCAAAACTGAAAATCACGACTTCACCGCGCGCCTCGATCCCAAGGAACTGCCCAAAATGGGGCAGACGATCAAGGTCAGCCTGGATATGCTGAAAGCGCATTTCTTTGATCCGGATTCGGAAGAACGCCTGGTCTGACGCCCAACCAAAGCCATCTTCCCGGGGAACAGGATGCCTAAGAATGCCATTCTCTGCCTAGGCCTTTGCCTGGCAGCAGGCGTGGCCATGAATTCTGTGGTCACCGAGGATACAGCCTCCGCCAACGCCCTTTCCGGGATCACGCTTCTGTCAAGCTCCGTTGCGGACCTGGGCCTTTCACCCACCATCCCCAAAACCGGATTCGCCCTTTCTTACAACATCCCCTTCAGCAGCACCGGCTGCGGGGTCTATTCCCTGAACACGGGCACCCGCCTTGGCTCTTTCATCGCCAGCGCCGGAGCCAGTTACATGGAGCAGGAGGATTACCGCTGGCAGGATATCCATCTTGGCCTGGCCTGGCATTACAAGGATTTGGCCGCCGGTTATTCACAGCACCTGATCTACGAAAAATTCAGCAATGACATGAGTTATCACACCTGGACGGGGAACCTGGGCCTCAGCTACCGCCGTCTGGATTACGGCGGCGAGATCCGCCTGCTACATCTGGGGCAGGATGACGCGGAACTGCATCTGAGCGCCAGTTCGCTCGTCGTGGAGGGGGTTTACGGCTCCTCTTCCTATGTTTACGCGCCCAATTCAGATGACAGTTTCCGCTTCGCCACCTCGATCCGCGTAAGCGGGCCCTTTCAGCTCCAGGCTTCCTGGCAGAACACACCACCGCGTTTCGGCGGAGGGCTCAAGTTCAGCCACGCCGATTGGGAGATAATGTATGCCATCCGCAGCCACGCGGAATTGAGCCTCACCCATGCCCTGGACATTGGATACAATTGGTGAAACGTTCCGCCGCCCTCCTTCTGCTGTTATTCTGGGTGGGCATTGCCCTGGGCCAGACCCCCGGTGACCTCATCGAATTGGAAATCCTCGCCCTGGCGGATTCTGCCTGGAAGGATTTTTACCGCGAGCTGGACGCGCTGGGCCGGAATCTCAGGCTGGACGGCAGGCTTTACCTGAATGATTCTAGCCGGTATTCGCTGCACAGCCTGGGCTACGAACTGGCGAACGAATCCCTGATCATTAACCACAAACACGATTGGGAGAATGGGGATAACCACTTCAACTTCCAGCTGGCGATCAGGTCCCAAGGTCTGGAAGCCGTTCTGGGGGCCTACCGTTTCCGCTTCGGTCGGGGTATCCTCACCGGCAGCGGATCCAGAAGCGCTCCAGACAGCTTGTTCAGCATCCTGAAACCCACTTCCCCCAGCACCTATGTGCCCCTGGGCGTGGCCGCAAAATTCAGACGCGGACCCTTCCGCGCCGCCTTGCTGGGATCCATGCAGGAGCGCAAGGCCAGTATATCAGACGGGGAGGTCACCAACCTGCCCGCCACTAAGCTGGACCTCCTTGGTTCCGTCAAAGAAAGCGTCTTTGGCGGCACGCTGGGCTATATTTCCGGCCGCTTTCGGGGCGGTGCCCTGCTCTATTGGCAACACTACGGCAAGCCCTTCGCGGATGATGATCTGGACCAGGGAAACTGGTCCGCAAGCCTTGCCGCCGCCATGGATCACCGTGCCCACAGCCTGGACGCCGAACTGGCATACCTGAAAAGCAGGCTGCATGGCCTCATTTCCTGGGAATACAAGCTCAAAAGCTTCACGCAGACCCTCAGCTATGCCAAAAACCCCTCCCAGCACCAGCTCGCTTATGCTCTCACCCCGGCGGTTCTGGATGCAAGCACCGGGCGCGATGAGCTCAGTTATGGTCTGGATGTTGCCCTGCCCTTCAAGACCCGCCTGCAAATGCTCTACACCCTCAACAGCGGTTCCGGCTTCAGCGGTGGGCTGCTTTCCCGCCTGAAAGCATCACTGCGCTATAGCGAGGCCGGGAACTCCCTCGGGCTGACCTTTTACAGCTTCGACCGGGAGATCATCTCACTCGTGGATTCCACTTATGAAGCCTCCCTGCCGCGCAATTACCGCTTTCTGTTTTCCGGCCGCTACCAGTTCCGGCCGGACTTTTACCAGCAATTCGACTTCACCTACAGCCTCCGCGATCTATCCGACTATACTAAAAACACTTACCGCACCAGGATTACCCTGGGCTACGACCTGGGCAAACTACGCCTGAAAACGGGGATACTGAGTTGGCAAAGCCCGGGTACCTTCATCTTCCCCGACGAGCTCAGCCCGCAGTATTACAGCGTTTGCACCTCCGAGGACACCGCCGTTTTCGCCTCTGCCTCCCGTGCCTCAGGAAACTGGCGCGTTTCCGCACTGGCCCAAAAATCCATAATAGACAGACAGGATTACCGGATCCACCTGCGCCTGGGCTTTTCCGCCTTTTAAGTTCTGTATCTCGGTCGCGGCCTGAAACCAATATCTCTTGCACATTCCAGAGTTTTCTTGAGCCCAAAAAAACGGGCTTCCAGATGGACTGGTAACCCGTTATGCTGATCCTTGGATCAGGGAGTTTACAGTATTTCCTCGAGGGGTTTGTTCAATTCGCTGGTGCCGGGAACGAGGAAGCGTCCGTCGCGGATTATATCCTTTCTCTGGCCGTCCCTGGTGATGGCGGTGATGGAGGCCAGCATCTCATAGGGCAGGGTGATGTCGCAATGCTTGTTCGTGTAAGCATTTACGGGGTCGTCTTTACGGGTGGCGGTTTTCTCGTTCTCCACGGCGACCATTTCCTTGCCGTTCACGAAATTGGGGTGCGGAGCTTCCTCCTCGTGGCTGAAGCAGGTGTCGCCGATGGCGAAGTGGGGCCCCATCTTCTCTACTATGAGCACCGGCAGAAGTGCCATGATATCGTATTTCCGGGCGATCGCGTAGGCGGTGGTGTTCGTCCCGATGGCGAATTCCCCGATGGGCAGGGTGTCGTGGGGCAGGAGGAGGTTTTGGTGAATATATTTTTTCCCCTCTTCGGGATCCTCGAAATTGGTGCAGGAATAATCCTTTATCCAGCCATCCTCAAAGACGATCCGCAGGTTCAGGAAGCGCAGGCTGTTCAGATATGTGTCCTCAACGTGCAGGGTTCCGCTGGTTCCCTCCAGCACGGGTGAGGTGAAGACCTCCCCGACGGGGATGTTCACGTCCGCGACGCAGTTGTCAAAATTGGTCTGATGGACCGGGTCCTCGAGGGGGTGCATTTTCACCATGATGTCCGTATCGTTGCCCGGTTTGCCTTTCACATGCACGAATTCCGCGGTGTCCAGCACGTCGATGATGTTCTGCTGGATCATGGCGTAGCGCTTGCTGTCCAGGAGGTTGATCCTGACGGTATCGGCAAATATCTCCTCGAATTGTTCCCCGATCTCCGGCGAGGGGAAGGCGATGATGGTGAAGCTGGTCTGGTCGCGACGGTAATACTTGAAATAAAGCTGCATGTTCCTGGCCATCAGTTCGCGCCAGAGCTGTTGCTGTTCCGGGGTCAATTGCAGGGCGGTGGATTTGGCCACGGGGGAGAAGGGTGTTTCGCCAAAAAGTTCCACGTAAACCGGGCCCGCCTGCTTTTCGATCAGATGTTTGAGTTCCTCGAGGATCTCGGCCGCGAGTTCCAGGTTGTGGTCCACGAATTCGCGGTCCACGATCAGGGCGTTATCGAAGCGGTGGTCATAGGTGTATTGCCTGTTTACGCCATTGCTGCGGGGCTGCGGGACGATTGGCTCAATATTGATCCTCCTCAGTTCGGCAATGATGAGCCGTCCCAGCCGTTCCATCCCGCAGGGGATGATCACATTGGCATAGCGTTTGAGCCGGTAATCCCTTTTGGCGCGCTCAAAGCCGTCCACCCAGCTTTGCACGATGTAGGCGGCGATATTGCCAAGCTCTTTTTCCGGGTAGCCGGCCATAAACTCCGCCAGAGCGAAATCGTGGTCCCTGATGTAGGTTCCGTAGCGATAGAGGTAACGCAGGTCCTCCAGATCAGCCGTTTCAATTATCCGGCGGTAATAATCCGCCTCCGGACTGACCCGCTGGAGGTTGATGAAGGCGGATTTCAGCCGCAGGTTATCCAGATGCACCTCTTTGTACTGCTTTTTCCAGGTTTCGGGGTCGGTGTTGCCTTGGGAGGCGAGTTCAAAAAGATCGAAGAAGAGGCGCAGCTTTTCATCCAGCTGGAGGTAATTTTGGTCTATGAAATGCCGGCGCATGCTTCTGAATTGGGTGTAGATCGCGCTGCAAAGCTGTCCCAGTCCATCGCCGAAGAGCTTCACGGCGTGATCCGGATTGGCGATGCAGGTTTCATAACCTTTTTCCGGCTCCACAGATGAATAGAACTCGCGGTCCATCATCTCCAGTTTTTCCCGGGGGATTTCCTTGAATTCAGGATCCTCGGACAGTAATCTGCCATATTCATTGCCTAGCCGGGCAACCCTTTGCAGGGCGGAAAAGAATTCGCGCAGGAGAAGGTCTTCCGCGATGGCGAGGTTTTCCAGGTTACGCATCTTTTCTTCAAAAGACGGCTTGAATTCTTTCATTTGATCGATAACTGCGTGATAGGTGTATTTCATGTTTTTCCCCTTAAATGTTTATCACTTCCATGACGGAAGTTCTTACGTATACAATCATTATTGCAGGCGGGTTGAGGCGTCAAGCATTATCTTCGCCTCCCAGAATTTCAGAGATTTGGAGCGCTGGTATCCTCCAGAGGCAGGAAATAGCTGTCGAAGCGGCGTTTGAGGTAGAGCCGGATGGCCACGTAATCCGTGAGGGTGACGCCGCTGAAGATGGAGAACATGATCATCATCTGGTATTTGATCGCCACCAGGGGTGAGGAGCCGCCGAGGATCTGACCCGTCATCATCCCCGGCAGGCTGACGAGGCCGATCGAGGCGATGGTGAGGAGCTGGGGCATCAGGGCTGCCTGCATCGCCCTTTTGAAGGGTGGCAGGATCGCCTCCCAGAGGCTGGCGCCGAGGCTCAGGCGGGTGTAATAGGCGCGCCAATTGTCCGTGAGCCCGCTTTCAAAGCGTTCCAGGGCCAGGGCGGAGCTGTTCATGCTGTTGCCCAAAATCATGCCATAGATAGGAATGGCGTATTTGGGATCGAACCAGGGATC
>CAYRVG010000019.1:0-14092 GCA_964427765.1 uncultured Candidatus Cloacimonadota bacterium | reverse complement strand
TCCGCTTGGCTCCGGTATCCTCTTCACGGCGGGGTTTGCCGGGGAAGCCGGCACCCGTCAATACATAAACTCCGATCTCCTGGGAGCCCAGGCGGAACTGGACCACTATGCCCACTTCGCCAACGCCAGCCTTAAAAGCGGATTGGAACTGGATCTCGGGGATTTCATCTGGACCTCTTCCGCAGCGGGTCGCTATGACTATGGGGACCGGGAGGATAATTTCAGCTGGCGCCTGGAAAGCAGCCTGCGCCGGATCAGCCGCCTGGAGACCTCCCTCGGCGCCACACTCGGCACCTCATTTTCCCTGCCCTCGCCCTATGACCTTTACTGGCGCGGGGATTCCCAGGCCATCGGCAATCCCGATCTGGCCAGCGAAAGCTCCCGCGGCTGGCAGTTCTGGCTCGAGAACAGGCTGGATCCCTTCTCACTAAAGGTCGCCATCCACCACAACGAGATCGAGAACCTAATCCAATGGCGCCAGGTGCAGATGTTCGGAAATGTCTGGAAACCCGTGAACATTGGCAAAGCGAGGATCCGAAACCTCGAACTTGAGGCCGGGTTCCAGCCCCTGGAATGGCTCCGCTTCACCGGTTCCGCGCTCCTCACCAAGGCCCTGGACCTCAGTTCCCTGTCCGCGGATGAAGCGCCCCGCCTGATGTATACCCCGGACGCGAGCTACACTCTGCGCCTGGATCTCGACCATCCAAAATTCGGATTCTGGGCAAGCTATGGCTACACGGGCAGGCAATATTACACCCCGGACAATCTGGTGGAACCCCTGCCAGCCTATTCCCTGTTCGATCTGGGATTCTCTTTTCCACTCAGTTACAAGGGCTGGATCCTCTCGCCCCACTTCAGCGCGCGCAACGTCCTGAACAAGAATTACTCTGTCTACGCCTACGTCCCCCAGCCCGGCATCTCTTTTTACGGCGGCCTGACCCTGCGCTCGCCTGAATAAAAAACACAAGGAACTGAAAAATGGACAAATACTTACTGGCAGTCGTGCTACTGTTTTTTACCATGATCCTCTGCGGCTGCGGCCAGGAAGATGTCAAACACCATATTGCTCAAAATGAAACCGAAGAGGTGACCGATACGATTACCCCGCAAGTCCCGGTTGAAACTGCTGAGTTTTCTTCGGATGGCCCTCCAGCCCCGTCTGAAAGGGCTTTCCAGCCCCCGGCCCCTGAGGACGAACTAAGCCTGGAAGAGGCGAAGTGGCTTGCCGTGGGCAGATACACGCCCAGGGGCCTCGGATACTCGCCAGAGGATATGTGGCAAAAAACGGATTACCTGGAGCTCAACGCAACGGGCACCTTCACATCCTATATGGAAGCCGGCGGGCTGATGATCGGGCGCAGTGAGAAATACATATCCGGAACCTGGGTGGTCGTCTCGGCCCAAGGCGAAAGAATCACTCTAAGAGCAAAATACGTTGAGGATGAGGTCTTTCAGAGGGAAAGCTTATGGGAAGTGCGTGGCAAGGCGCTCCGCTGGCATATCGGGAGCGTCAGCAAAAACTATGCAAGGGATTGACCTTCCGCCGCGGCTCATCACTTTAAAGAACTGGATCCCAGCCTGCGCCGGGGTGCCTTTTCTTACTAATCCTGTGGATCGCTGACCAAGTTCCCCTGATGGACTTTATTCTGGCGCTTGCTTCATTTCTTCCTCAAGTTCCTCGAGTGTCAGGGGTTCGATCTCTTTCATCTGCTCGATTATGGTCTGGGTATTCTCATCAGGATTGAACAGCGCCACCAGAAGGTCTGTGACATCAACGAATTCAATGTCCGGCTGCTGGTAGACAATATCCCATTTACTCACAATGATATCAACGCCGGCCTCATGCGCGATCCCCGGAATTTCGTCTCTTATCTTTTCCAGGATATCATCAACGGGCCAGGTGCTGAAGCCCTGTTTGTGAGCCTTATCCTGCAAGCTTGAACCCAGAGTCTCCAATTCCTTTGCGCGTTCCTCGTTCCCTTCGGCTTTGGCTTTCTGATGTTCGATTTTCAGTTCTTTTATGTACTGCATGAAAGTCTCCGAACGAGTATAGGCCACCGCGACGGCACGGGAATCAAAGGTGCCGATGGGCGCTTTTGCGCCAGGAATCTCATCGTTTGAATTCCGGGCTCCCAGTTGGGCGCAAATTGAGAATCCCGAAAACATGAGGATCAAAACAAATGCTAACCTTAAAGCTTTCATTGTGAACACTCCCTTGCTGCGTATTGTATGAGACAATGTGATCAAAGGAAACAGAAACTGATTTAACAACGCCACATTCTCATGTATGCATATCAGCCCACGGCTCATATTTTGTCAAGAATAATGATGAACGTTGTCCTCATTTATCTAAGTAATACCTTGCATTTCAGTAAATTATAATAAACTCTCGCTGATCATATTCTTAGGTATGAAAGAGAAGCGGGCCTTCCGATGGCTATTCCGGACGGCCCGCCTCATTCAAGGGTTTGTCGATGCGGTTTTTAAGCTTGGCGGATCCTGGCGGTCACCATTCCCTGGCGGCTGGTCCTCCAGGTGCTGAGGATATGAATATTCGGAACCTGGGCTTTCTTCTGGGCAGCGAATTTCTTTATGGCGCTCATTTTCGTTCTCCTCATAAAATCGTTTTCTACCCGGCTAACGTTTGGGGGAAGAAAAGTGTTGGAAATTTTTATGAACGCGCGGATAAATAAAAAGCGTGAAAGCCCGGAGCCCTTATGCGGGTGTTGTCAGATCCCTATTGGAAAAGGCCTTTCCAGCCCCCGGCCCCAGAGGACGAGCTTTCCCTGGAAGAAGCGAAATGGCGTGCCGTGGGTAGATACACACCCAGGGGCCTTGGCTACTCCCCGGAGGATATGTGGCAAAAGACGGATTACCTGGATCTTAACGCCACGGGCACCTTCACCTCCTATATGGAGGCCGGCGGGCTAATGATTGGCCGCAATGAAAAGTATGTGTCCGGCACCTGGGAGGTCGTCTCAGCCAAAGAAGACAGGATCACCCTCAGGGCAAAATACAACGAGGAGGGATTCATCCCCAGGGAAACTTTGTGGACTGTACATGGCAAGTAACTCAGCTGGCGTATCGGGGATGTCGGCTCCAACTACGAAAGGGATTGATATTCAGCAGGCAGTGTAACCCCGCGTTCCCATTTACCTTTCCCCATGCCATTCTTCCAGATCCTGAAATATGCTCCCACCGGCATTTAGGACTTGCCTGAGAACTTAATACGCATTAGATTGACTATATATCCCGGTCCCGTTATCAAACGGCCAATTTTCTATTCAGAAGGGGGAAGCGAGTTAATGATCGCGAAGTTGCTGCACATCTGGCACGAGATCAGGACAAGTTTTTGGTTCATACCCGGTTTGATGGTATTGGCGGCGATCGCCCTCGCTCAAACATTCATATCGATAGACCAGGGATTGGGGCCGGAATCCTTTGGCGTTCTTCCTTTCGTCTTCAACGCGGGTCCGGAGGGTGCGCGGTCCGTGCTTTCCACCATTGCCGCATCAATGATCTCGATCGCCGGACTGACCTTTTCGATCACGATCGTTGTTCTCACCCTCGCGTCTTCCCAATTCGGCCCCCGTTTGCTGAGAAATTTCATGAAGGACACACGGAATCAAATTGTACTGGGAACCTTCATCTCCACCTTCATCTATTGCCTGCTTGTGCTCAGAACTGTCCAGAGTCTGGAGGGTGAATACATCGTGCCGCAGATCTCGGTCACTTTTTCGATCCTTCTCGCTCTGGCCAACTCCGGCATCCTTATCTATTTTATCCACCACATTGCCAGATCCATCCAGGCGGACAACCTGATCGCCGCGGTCTATGCCGAACTCATCGAAAATATCCAACGCCTGTTCCCCCAGGAGATCGGGGAGGAGTTTGAAGCAGCCGGAGTATCCGAACCACAAACCAAAACTGACAACCTTGAAAGCAGGGGTTCCATTCACTCTGCGAAGGCGGGATATTTGCAGGCCATTGATCCGGAAGGGTTGATGGAGATCGCCCGGGAAGAGGATGTCCTTTTGAATTTGCACCAGCGTCCCGGCGATTTTATCGAGGATGGCTGTCAGATTGTCTCTGTCCTCGGCAATAAAGCACCTGATGACGCCATATCCAGCCGGATCAGGGATTGCTTCATCATCGGAAAGCAGAGAACCCCTGAACAGGATGCCGAATTTGCCGTTCTCCAGCTTGTGGAGATAGCCGGAAGGGCCCTCTCCCCGGGGATAAACGATCCCTTCACGGCAATGACCTGCGTCAACCACTTGGGCTCGGCCATCTGCTGCCTTTCCGGCAAGGTTTTTCCCGAGGCAGAACGTTACGACGGGGATAACAAACTGCGTGTTGTTGCCAGGCCGATCACCTTTGCCGGGATCACCAATGCTGCCTTCGACCAGATCCGGCAATACGGCAGGTCCAATGTCACGGTAACCATAAAGCTGCTGGAGGCGCTGACAGCCATCGCCTCCCAAGCCAGGAATCCGGAGCAGGTGCGGGCCCTAAGACGCCAGGCGGATATGATCCATCAGGGCAGCAGGGATTCACTGCCCGAAAAACAGGACAGGCTTGACATTGAGGAAAGTTACCAAACTTTCCTCAAAACACTGGCGGATAATCCAAAACTAACAAAAAAGAAACCAACCCAAATATACCAAGGAGGTAATATCATGGATAGAAAGGCATTTATCGAAAAACTTGATGCCCAGCTGAAAGAATGGGACGCGCAGATCTCTGAGCTGGAAGCCAAAGTCGAGAAAGCAGAAGGCGAAACAAAACAAAAGTACTGGGACCAGATCGCGAAATTGAAACAGAAAAAACAGAACGCCGAGAATAAGCTGAATGAGATCAAGCAGGCGGGAGAAGAAGCCTGGGAAGAGCTGAAGGACGGTACTGAGCGTGTCTTCGCCGAAATGAAGGACGTGGTCCAATCAGTTATTTCGAAATTCGAATAATACCTGGAGATATGCTCCCAGAGAATTCTTGGGATTTGATCCTCCCGGTGCCTCTGTCATCCCGGGCTTGATCCCGGGATCCAGAGGAACTACCGGGATCCACGAAAAGTAGCGAGGCGAATTTTGGCGGGTGGTCTGGCGTTCCCCGCCTGCCAAAGCCCGCAGGGCTTTGCTAAAAGGCTCCCATCGAGCCTGGAAACGGGGACATTTGCCGCTTCTCCCTGTCACCCATGTATGACGTTGCTGTTCTGTACAATCAGTCTGACTGTCTTTTCCGTGTTACTCTTCCAACGGCGGTAAATGTATCTTACTATGTTGGGATGGGCCGCTTTAAAAGAGGTAGCCGGCGCTGAGCATCCAGCAGGCGTCGGAGATCGGCTCGCGCTTGGCGGTGTCCTTTTCCAGGTTGCTGAGCCCCAAGTAATAGCGGAGGCCGCCGAAATAATCGTCCGAATAGACGAGGTCCACCCCGAGGTTTATCCCCAGGTTGAGGCGGTTGATGTCTCCCAGCAGGTCTGGATTTAGGTCCGATTCAGCCCGGATGGCGTAGCCCACTTGCGGTCCGGCGAGCGGCTGCACCAGGGTTTTCTGGAGGTTGAAGCTCAGTTTGAAGAGCAGGGGGGCTTCGATGTAGTCTATATAGGCGCGGTCGGAGCTGAGCGAGCCCTTTTGGGAATAGAGTAACTCCGGTTGGAGGATCAGGCCTTGCTTTGTTTTGTGCTGCATGAAAAGGCCGGCGTGGATCCCGAGGCTGTTCGAGGTATCTATGCTTTCGCCGTCGGCCGTGAACTCCAGGGAGGAGATATTAAGTCCGGCCCTCAACCCATACCTGTTCTGGGCGTTGGCCAGACCGACGAAGAGCAGCATAAGCGATATCAAAAGTAATGTCTTTTTCATGTTTGTTTCCTTTGGGTTCATATCGGTTCCGAATCCGATAATCCCGACAATCAGTTTTTTGGGATAAATCGATTTAGTCAAGGTAAAACTTGAACCGCGAGGCTTTGATGGGTTACCTCCGATGCGCCGGCGGAGATTTAGCTTGACGGATTGGCCCTGAATGCTTGCGTATGGATAATACTTTAAAGAAATGGGAGTGAAATATGCTGATATCCGAACTGATGAGCTACATTGAGGAATTCGCGCCCCTGTCGCTGGCTTTGGACTGGGACAATTCGGGCCTGCTGGTGGGAAATCCCGAAAGTGAATTCAAGCGGGTCCTGATCAGCCTGGATGTTACCCCGAACGCTTTGCGCCGGGCGAAGATGAGCCAGGCGGACCTCATTCTCTCCCATCATCCGCTGATCTTCAAACCCCTTTCGAGTGTGAGCGACCCCCTGCTTCTGGACCTCATCAAATGCGGGATCAGTGTCATCAGTTTGCATACCAACCTGGACGTAGCGCCGAAAGGGGTGAACCATGCCCTGGCAAAGAAACTCGGGCTCGAGGTGACGGGGCATCTGACCAGTGAGCGGGGCGGTAATTGGTATCACGTCTCGGTAACGGTGCCTGAAGAACACGCCGGCGCGGTGGCGGAAGCGGCCTTCAAAGAGGGCGCGGGAAGGATCGGCAATTATTCCTCCTGTTCCACGCGACACGCGACCAGCGGAACGTTCAAACCCCTGGCGGGAGCCAAACCCTTCCTGAAAGATGCTGATGACGCCGGGATCACCACCGCGCAAGAGGAGGAACTGGAATTCATGGCCGATGAGGTCGATCTGGACGGCGTTCTGGCAGCGATCCGCTCCAACCATCCCTACGAGACGCCATTGATCTACCATTTCCCTGTCAGCGCAGCCAACCCGGCATACGGGCTTGGGCTGGTGGGCAGATTTCCCCGCGAGCTGAGCCTGGAAGAGATCAGGGACATTGTTTCCCAGCGCTTGAGCTGCCCGCATCCCAAGCTGTGGATCGCGGGCCTGGAACCCTCCACGAAGGTGGAAAGGATCGCCATTTGTGGCGGCTCCGGCGGCTCGATCCTGAAATGCGCGGAACAAAAGGCGGATCTCCTGATCACCAGTGACATCGGCTACCACAGTTATCTGGATTCCCGCATCCCGATCATCGACGCCGGACATTTCTTCACTGAATACCCGGTTTTGGACTATCTCGAGCACAAGCTTTCCGATAAGGGTATCCGCTGTGAGGTAATGCCCATGGAAGAGCATGAATACTGGCAGAACATACGCGATATTTGACTTTTAATATTTCATAATTCACTGCGTCAGATACGAATAAAAACTTGCTTTGGCGCGTAAACTGCTTATTATCTTGTTCACCATGCGAGCCTTGGAGGCTTCATGGGGATAATGAGTTAACATACTTTTCACAAGAGGTATAAAGATGAAAAGAACATATTTGCTACTCGCGCTCCTCGCGTTTGCGGTATTCCTGCCAGCACAGATCAACATTACGTCCCCCAACGGCGGGGAGATCTGGCAGACCGGCTCCACATATGACATAACCTGGACCCAGTCGAATCTTGACGGGAATGCCAGCATAATGCTCATCGGTGGTAATCCGGCAAACCCCATGACAGTGATAACCAACTCCGTGCCGGTGACGGACGAGACCTACAGCTGGTACATACCGCAGACGGTGATGCCCGGCAATTTCTACCGCGTGCGTATCAGCATGCAGGGCAATGCCGGCATGATGATCCATGATTTCAGCGATGCCCCCTTCACCATTGAAGATGGAGCGAATCCTCCGCCCAATACGTATCTGACGGTACTGAGCCCCAATGGCGGCGAGGTATGGGAGACCGGCTCGACCCAGACCATTAGTTGGGAATTTGCCAACCTGGACGGCGAGATCCGCATCGAGCTTGTGAACCCCCAAAACAATTATCCGACACTGATCGCGGACAACGTTCCGATCGCTGATGAAAGCTACGAATGGGACATCCCCGCGAATACGGCTATCGGACCCCACAAGATCCACATCGTCTGGATCAGCGACCTGACGGTATATTTCGGTGACCTCAGCGATGACTGTTTCTTCATTACGGGAGACACCCCTCCTCCGCCCCCACCCGGAGTGCTTACTTTGACAGCCCCGAACGGTGGCGAGGAATGGGACGCCGGCTCCACTTATGCCATCACCTGGACCTATGAAGACCTGACCGGACCAGTCACCCTGCTACTGAGAGGCCCCAGCATGATCCCGATCGCGGAAAACATCCCGGTTATCGATGGCAACTACAGCTGGACCATCCCGGCCAATGTGATCCCCTCTCCCAATTATCGCGTGCGGATAGTCCTGCCTTTGGACAACAATCATTTTATCGCGGACGTAAGCGACGCCCGCTTCACCATCACCGGCGACACTCCTCCGCCCCCACCCGGAGTGCTTACTTTAACAGCCCCGAACGGTGGCGAGGAATGGGACGCCGGCTCCACTTATGCCATCACCTGGACGTCCGAAAACCTGGATGGGGACGTGGACATAGCGCTCATGGGCGGACGCCATCCGGGCCCGGGAATATACTACATCGGCCGGGATATCCCCATAACAGCCGGAACATTCGACTGGATCATCCCCGCAGACATGTATTCCGGAACCCACTACCGAGTTAGGATCTTCCTTCCCGCCGATCCGGGAATCGCGGCCGTTGACATCAGTGACGCCCCATTCACCATTATTGGCGATTCAGGCCCTGGCTCCGCCGAGATCAACGTGACCTCACCCAACGGAGGTGAAAGCTGGACCTTGGGCAGCACCCAGGAGATCACCTGGACCGATGAGGAATACACCGGAAACGTGAACATATTCCTGGTGAGAGGTGTGAACCCTTATCACAACAGCCAGATCATCGAGCATCATGCCCCCAACACCGGTTCCCACATCTGGACCATCCCGGACGACATTGATCCCGGCGATGATTACAAAATCCGCATAGTGCGTCCCGGCGGTGGAATGGATTTCAGCGATGCGCCCTTCAGTATCATCGATCCCCTCGCGAACCTCAAGGCGAGCCCGAATCCCTCAAAAGAAGGCACAAGCATCACCTTTGACCTCAAAGCCCCGGCCAGCACCAGTGTGCGCATCTACAACGTGAAGGGGCAGAGTATCCGCACCCTCATGGAGAACAAAACGCTGCAGGGCAAGCAGAGCGTGACTTGGGACGGAAAGGACCAAAGCGGCCGCAAGGTGACAGCCGGCATCTACTTTGCCAAGATCACCGCGGATAAATACTGCAACACCCAAAAACTCATCATAATGAAGTAACACACGAACAGCGACACATAGACACGGGGCGGGAAGAAATTCCCGCCCTTTTTGCGTTGATCTGGCTAAAAGCCGGTCTCCCGCTATTCCGGCTTTTCTTTGGAGGCACTTTCCCCTTGACAGCAGAACAATCCACAGAGTTTGGTTGAAGTTAGCAAGAATTTTTGCGAGGATTTGATGAAAGAAGGTTTCATACCGAAGAACGATTTCCACTCCGTTTTTTTCACCGACAAGGCGGATCAATGCAGTGACGATATAAAATCCCTGTTTCTGAGGCATCTGGAATATTCCCTGGTGAAGGACACCACGAATGTGGAGCCCTGGGATATCTACTACGCTTTGAGCCTGAGTTTGAGGGACAAGCTGATCGAGCGCTGGCTGCGCACCCAATATGAATACCGCAAGCAGGACGTGAAGAAGGTCTTTTACCTCTCCATGGAATTCCTGATTGGGCGACTGCTGGGCAACACCCTGATCAATCTGGACGAATATGACAACAGCTACGACATGCTCAAGGAAATGGGCTACGCGCTGGAGGATATCGCCGAACTGGAGCCGGACATGGGCCTGGGCAACGGAGGCCTGGGGAGATTGGCTGCCTGTTTCATGGATTCCCTGGCCACGCAGGCGTATCCCGCCTTCGGCTATGGCATCCGCTATGAATTCGGTATTTTCAAGCAGGAGATCGTCCAGGGCTATCAAGTGGAGGAACCCGACCACTGGCTCAAAAAGGGCTGTCCCTGGGAGATCCAGAGGCCGGAGATCACCTACCGGGTACGTTTCGGCGGCAAGGTCATCAGCGAGGAAATGACGGATGGCCGGACCCTGCACCGCTGGGTGGATACGAACGACGTGATGGCGGCGGCCTGGGACATCCCCATCCCCGGCTACAAGGTGGACAACGTGAACAATCTCCGCCTCTGGCAGGCCACAGCCACCGACGAATTTGACTTCGATTATTTCAACAACGGGGATTACGTCCGCGCGGTGGAGCAGAAGAACATCTCCGAAAACATCTCCAAGGTGCTCTATCCCAACGACAACATCCATCTGGGCAAGGTCCTGCGCCTGGAGCAGGAATACTTCTTCATCAGCGCCACCCTGCAGGATATCTTCAGCGCCTGGAAACAGGACCATGACAGCTTCAAGGAACTGCCGGACAAGATCACGATCCAACTCAACGATACCCACCCCGCCCTGGCGATCCCGGAAATGCTGCGCATTTTTATCGACGAGGAGAACATGAATTTCGAGGCGGCATGGGAGATCACCAAAAGCTGCTTCAGCTTCACGAACCACACCATCCTGCCTGAAGCCCTGGAAATGTGGGGTGTCAAACTGCTGGAGGAACTCCTGCCCCGCCACCTGATGCTCATCTACCAGATCAACAACCACATCCTGGCCGAGGTTTCGCGCAAATATCCTGGAAACATTAACAAGTTGCGCAACCTGAGCATCATCGAGGAGGGCAAAAACAAGAACGTACGCATGGCCCGCCTTTGCCTGCATGGATCGCACACCGTGAACGGGGTGGCGGAACTCCACACCAAGATAATCAAGGAAAAGATCTTCCCGGATTTCTATGAGATGTATCCCCAGCGTTTCCAGAACAAAACCAACGGCATAACCCCCCGCCTTTGGCTGCGCGCCTGCAATCCCCAGCTCGCCAGCCTGATCACGGAGCATATCGGCGACAGTTGGGTGGCGAACCTGGATTATATCAGCGGCATCGAGAAATATTGCGACGATCCGGAATTCCTCGAGGCTTTCCTGGAGATCAAGAGCATCAATAAAAAAGCCCTGAGCAAGCATATATTCAGGGTGACGGGCATTCGCACGCGGACGGACAGCATCTTCGACGTCCAGATCAAGCGCTTGCACGAATACAAGCGCCAGTTGCTCAACGTTTTGGGGACGATAGCCCATTACCATCGCATCAAGGAAAACCCCTCTGGCGATTTCGTGCCCCGCACCGTGATCTTCGCCGGCAAGGCCGCGCCTGGGTATTTCCTCGCCAAACGCCTGATCAAGCTCATCAACAACATCGGCGTGGTGGTGAACCGGGATCCGGAGGTGGCGGATCGCCTGAAGGTGGTCTTTTTGCCCAATTACTCCGTCTCCCTAGCGGAGAAGATCGTCCCCGCGGCGGACGTTTCCGAGCAGATCTCCACTGCCGGCTATGAAGCCAGCGGCACGGGCAACATGAAGCTTGCCTTGAACGGCGCGCTGACCTTGGGCACCATGGACGGGGCGAACGTCGAGATGTCCGAAGAGATCGGTGTGGAGAACATGTTCATCTTCGGCATGAACGCCCATGAGGTGAGCGAACTGAAGCAGAACGGCTACAACCCCCATGAATTTTACAATGCCAACCCCGAACTGCGCAAAGCGATCGACGCCATTGCCTCGAACGCCTTCAGCGCCAATGAACCCGGGATCTTCGATCCGATCGTGAAATCCCTCCTGGAGAACGGTGACCCCTATTGCATCCTGGCGGATTTTGCCTCCTACATGGAGGTGACCGGGAAGATCGACGAGCTCTACCGGGAGCCCCACCAATGGGCCCGCAAAGCGATCATCAATATCGCCAGGATGGGCAAATTTTCAGCCGACCGCGCCATCCGGGAATACGCGGAGGATATTTGGGATATCGAGCCCATCCTCCTGGAACTGCATTGACGCGCTGGGAGTGATTTGATCATGGCAGAGGCCTGGCATTCATTAAAGCGGATCTGGCCCATGCTATGCCTGACCCTCCTGCCTCTTTCGGCTGTATCCTCCGGGGTGGTGATCAATGAGGTCTGTTATGACCCCGTGGGAGCGGACTCCGGGCATGAATGGATCGAGCTTTACAATGCCGGGGATACGGACGTCAACCTCGAAGGGGCCTTGCTTCTCAGCGGTGGAAGTAGCTACTCGATCGTCTTTGAATTTCCCCATTATGTCCTTCGGGCCCGGCGTTTTGTCCTGATCGGCGAATCCCAGGTGGCCAACGCCATGTTCACCACATCCCTGGGCTTCCAGAACGGTGGAGCGGAGACGGACGGGATCAGGTTTGTCAGCCCGGATGGGGACTACACGGATACCGTTCTCTACGATTCCCCCAACACTAATGGCCTCCTAGACGACACCGGTGCCCCGGGCGAGGCATTTGCGCCGGACGTTCCAGAGGGATATTCCCTGGCCAGGATCATGGATGGGCTGGATACGGACGACTGCGCGGCGGACTGGCTCGCCGAGTCGGATCCCACTCCCAGCCTGCCCAACCGTATCTATGTGGATTACGCCCTCCTCTATCCTGAAACCTGGCAGGATGAGGGTGATTGGATATTCGGGGTCTGGGTGAAAAACCTGTCCCATATCAGTCCCCAGATCGCGGGTGATCTGCGCGTTTTGCTGGACGGCATCCAGGTTGCGGCCTCCGTTGCCTGCGACATCCCGGCCGGGGATTCACTCCAGATCATAAACCAGATCCCGGTTTCCGATTCTGAAAACCATCTCGTGGAGGCGATCCTCGAGCTACCGGGTGATCCCGATACAAGCAACAATCAGATTGCGATCACCCTCTGGCAGGAAAACCTCGATGAACCCATTTTAAATGAGGTAATGTACGATCCGGATACCGGAAAGCAGGAATGGATCGAGCTTTGGATAGGCGTTGCGGGCAGGCGTGCGGATTATTATATCCAGGATGCAGCGGACAATGAATTCAGCTTTTCGTTGCCTCCTTCCGGCGGCTATTTCGTGCTTTGTTCCTCCCCCTCGGAAATGATTGAGGATCATCCCGGCTGTCCTCCATCCGCGCTGATCGAAACGGATGGCTGGGCTGCCCTGAACAACGATGGGGACACGATCCTCCTTTTTGACTCGGAATACACACTCCTGGATCAGATGACCTATGCGGGAGTTCCCGACCGGCAGGGCGTTTCCCTGGAGAGGCACTTGAGTTCCGCCGACGAGGTGGTCTGGCGCTATTCTCTGGACGCTTCCGGCTCCACGCCGGGAATCCAAAACAGCCAGTCGGCCCCCGTACCCGATTTCGAGGGCTCCCTGAAGATCACGGGAAGCCCCTGCGGCCCACGTTCCGGCGAAGCGATCAGCATTTTTTACAAGCTGGATGACGAAGCGAACCGCGTTAATTGCCGGATATTCGACCGCGTCGGCCATCGGCTGCGCATTCTGGCGGACGACCTGGCCATCCCCGCCGAAGGCGCATTGACATGGGACGGAAGGGATGAGGCGGGCAAATATGTTCCCCGCGGGCTGTACTTCATCCTCTGGGAATCCCGTCCTGCCTCCGGGGGAAATACTCTGCGCAGGCAGCTCGAGGCCGCCATTTACGATTGACCAAATGATCTCGGGGGTTCTAATGTGTGGGTGGCCGCCCGTTCCCTTTTGATCAAGAGAATACATCCAGGTAAACCACCCTTATCCCTGACTGCCCCACAACCAGCTGACCTCGCTCTGACTACCCGCCGAACGGGCGTGTACTCAGGCGGAAGTGGACAAGAGGCGGACGTGTCAAATTCAGGCGCAATATTCCTGGATTCAAAGCGTGTCCGAGCATTCAGATTGAAGAAGAGCTCTTAATCATACTCCAATCCATATCCATAGGGGAACAGCGGGTCGTATCCCGCATCGCCGACATTCCAGTTGTCATCGTCATAACGCGGCCAGGAGAAGCTGAGTTTGCCCTGGATGGGGTGATCGCCGAAGATCACGTCGGCGACGCCCTGTCCCTCTGAACCGGGGAACCAGGCAACCACAAAGGCTTTTGAGGCTTCCAGTTCCTGCTCGATCACGAGCGGGCGGCCGCAGATCATTATCGCCACCACGGGAATCCCTTTGGAAGTGACGTTTCTTATCGTGGCAATGTCCTCGGGATGGAGTTCGTGCAGGTA
>CAYRVG010000018.1:0-2228 GCA_964427765.1 uncultured Candidatus Cloacimonadota bacterium | reverse complement strand
AGGTGGCGCTGGTTGTCTGCCAGGTTGTTCACGCGGTAAAAATCGGAAAGGGCGATGTCATTGGCGTCAGCCAGCTGGAAGTGCAGGGATTTTCTATTCTTTTTGGCATATGTTTTGAGCAATTCCAGCAGCTGATTAGCCCCCTTGTGCAGCATAAGATGCGAGGCGCCGCCCATTTCAAAGCGCGAGGTTTGCCATTGACCTCTTTTGAAGACCTGGGGCGTCAGGCTGCCGCGGGCAAAGGTTTTCTCGGCCGCCTTGGATTCGGGTATCCCGGTCGTCCGGACGAGGTTTTCCTCGTTGGCATTGACCGCGATGACCCCCCGTTCAAGCCTTGCTGAGGAGAATATCCTGTCCCAGGGGGCGAGTTTGAAGCCGGTCACATATTCGGAGGAAAACTCATCCAGGTCTATCTCCTCCTTTTCGGGATGCGCTTTCTCAAATTCCGAGAGTTGTTCCGGGCTCACATAAAGGGGTTTGTCCAGCTCCACCTGGTCCAGATTCACCAGATAAACCTGATAGCCGTCCCGTTCCAAATGCGCCAGTTTGATCACCTGGCCATCTTCGTGTATTCCGAAAGCCTGCTTGGGATGTTTTTTCATATCTTATCCTTTCCCCCGTTTTCCCGGGCGGTTGTTTCAGGTCATGGATATCAGCTGATACATGCGCTTTTTGTTGTTGGCGAAGCTCATGGCGGTCTTGTTCGTGATGATCCCCCGCCGCATCAGTTCGTGCAGGTCCTGCTCCAGGGTGCACATCCCGTAGCGTTTTCCCTCCACCATCATCTGATAGATCTCGCCCACGTTCTTGTTGCGGATGGCGGCCTGGATGCTGTTGTCCACGGAGCAGATCTCGCGGGTCATCACCAGCTTGTTGTCCACCGTGGGGATGAGTTTCTGGCTCACGATCACGCTCAGTACGTCCGCCAGGCGGTTGCGAATGCGGTCCTGTTCGTCGGACTGGAATTCCGCCACGACGCGGTGGATGCTGTCTATGGCGGAGCTGGTGTGCAGGGTCGTGAAAGCCTTGTGCCCGCTGTCCGTTATCTCCAGGACCGTGGATATGGTCTTGGGATCCCGCATCTCGCCCACCATGATGATGTCCGGGTCCTGGCGCAGGGCCTCGATGGCGCCGTAGGCGAAGGAACGCACGTCCGAGCCCACCTCGCGGTGGCGCACCAAACAGTTCCTGGATTCATGCACATATTCGATGGGATCCGCAATTATCACCACCTGGGAGTGGTTGTCCCGGTTGTTCATATCGATTATGGCGTCCAGGGTGGTGCTTTTGCCGCTGCCCGTGATCCCGGTGATCATGATCAACCCCGTCTTTTCGAAGCTCAGGTTCATCCTTTCGCGGATCGGGGGCGGCATGCGCAGTTGATCCATGGTGAAGACAAAGTCGTTTATGCGGCGGAACGTCATGCAGGCGTAGCCGCGGTCCATATAGCAGGAGCCGCGGAAGCGGATCTCTTTGTCCCCATTCGGGGCCGTTGCGGAAAAATCCAGCACCATGTTCTGATAGAGTTTCTGCCTCTGCATGGGTGTCAGCCAGCTGCTGATGATGGCCGTGGTCTCGATGTTGGAAAATTCCCCGAAGGAGGAAAGCGGTTTCTTGTTGCCGAAGACCCTCATCCACACCTGGTTCAGCGAACCCGGCGCGCCAAAATCAAGGTCCGAGGCCTCCTTTTCCCTGGTGGCTATCAGCCAGCTCTCCAGCAGGTCCCTGCATTCCCTGCGCCAGGGAGGATTGTCATCCATCACCTGGTCCAGGGTCATGCACAGTTCAACTCCGCTTAGTTTGGGATCGATCTGCGCGCGCAGCGCTTCTTTAAAACTCAAGGGCATCTATTCTTCCTGTTGTGGTGATCTTTCGCCTGCCAGGACCAGCCTGGCCACGCTCCTCTTCCATTTGAGGTGCAGGCAGTGGATCAGGTTTATCATGTAACGTTTGGTGAGGGTCTCTTCCTGGTAGGCAAAAAACTCCATGGTGCGTTTGCGCCGGAACAGCCGCAGCTGCGAATCCTCCAGGGCGACCAGATGGGCGAAGGCCGCGCTTGGATTGACGAAGGTTTCCTCCCCCCAGAAATCCCCCTCTCCCAGGCTCTCCACGGGCACATCGTTATATAATGCCTCCAGCCTGCCCTTCTCCACCCAGACCATGGAAGCGTCCTCGCCGGGGAGGATGGCCTCCCCCCTGGTAAAGGTCCTCAGAGTGCCGGTCATCAT
>CAYRVG010000017.1:0-3272 GCA_964427765.1 uncultured Candidatus Cloacimonadota bacterium | reverse complement strand
AATCTGTCATAATGCTCCTGACTGTCGCCGCGCATAGTTAGATCCCCCGTGTGAAAGGCGATCTGGGGGTCATGATCCACAAGTGAGGAGATCAGCCTGCGGTGGATCTCATCCTGAGCCTGGGTATCCCCATAGATGGCGATATCCGCGGAAAGAAGCGTGAATGCGGCGGCAAACAGAAGCAGGGGAAGAAGTTTCAGAAGCGTTAATGAAAGGGGATGTTTCATAAAAGAAAGGTATTGTAGTCATCCCGGAAACGCTGTAAATCCTCCCAGGCGGGGCGTTTCCAGTGCGGATTGCGCAGGAGGGCGGCCGGATGATAGGATACGTAGGTTTTGATGCCCTGGAACTCATGTGTGGTCTGGCGGAGTTTGGTGAGGCTGAGGTTGGTTTGCAAAAGGGTCTGCGCCGCGACGAGGCCCATCATCAGGATCAGTTTGGGTTGGATGATCTGGATCTGTTCCAGCAGATATGGGAGGCAGGCCTGGCGTTCCGAGCTATCCGGATCGCGGTTGCCCGGGGGGCGGCATTTGACGATGTTGCAAATATATACTTCTTCGCGGGTGAGGTCAATGGCTTTCAGCATGTTGGTGAGCAGGTTTCCCGCGGCGCCAACAAATGGCCTTCCGGTACGGTTTTCCTGGTCTCCCGGGCCTTCTCCGATGAGCATAGCTATGGCATCAGGATTTCCCTCGCCGTAGACAAGTTTGATGCGCCCTTCGTGAAGTTTGCATTTGGTGCAGTTGGCTATTTCCTCGCTGCGCTGGAAAAGTATTTCCGCTTTTGATGATGAACCCTTGTAGATTTCCCTGATGCCAAAGTTTTTTAGCAGTTCGAGATGTTGCTGCAACGCGCGGCGGGTCATTGAGGTTTATTGGTTGTGGCTATTTTTCGTTTATGTCTTCATCGCCGAGGTCCATTCTTGCTTCGTCCTCGTCTTTTTCAGTTTCTTCCTCTTCTTCAGCCAGTTCCTCGATGTGCTGCCTGGAATCGTCAATCGTTTCCTCTCCGAGATCGCCTTCCTCATCCGAGAAGGGGGATTCCATTTGTGCCATGGCCTGGTTTGCCTCCTCGATCTCGGCAAAATAATCCGGGACATCGTTGTCGGCCACGTGGTTCATGGAGATCACGGCCAGCTTGTCCTGAAAACGTTGCCGGACATAGACCGGAAGTTGGCTGAGACGATGCGCTTCGAGTTTGGAAAGCAGGCAAAAGAGGTAGTTCATGTCTGTCTTTTCGAGGAAAGATTCGATTTTTTCATTGATCATAATTTACTCCTGATTAAGAAAGCCCTCGCCGGGCTCATGGTAACGGCTGACGTGGTTTTCCTCCGCGCGAATGATGGCCAGGACGTCCTCCACAGCGGTTTCCAGGAGGTCGTTGACCACCAGGTAATCGTAATTGGGGATCTCCTTGACCTCTTCACGGGCGATTTTCAGCCGTTTTTGGATCTCCTCATCGGTGTCTGTGTTCCGTTTAACCAGGCGGTCGCGCAGGACCTCCATGGAGGGCGGCATGATGAAGATCTTTACGTAGGGCACGTCCGTATTGCTGATCTGGGCGGCGCCCTGGACGTCGATGTCCAGGATAACATGATGTCCGGCTTCCAACCGGCTCTTGATGAAACTTTTGGATGTGCCGTACCAGTTGCCGAAAACCTGCGCTGATTCCAAAAAATCCCCGGCTTCACGCCGGCGCAGGAATTCCTCCTGGGTCACAAAATGGTAAATAACACCGTTTTTCTCGTTTCCCCTCGGGGCCCGTGTGGTATAGGAGACGGAATAATCCACATCCGGGGCAGCCTTGAGAACTTCGTTGAGGATGGTGTTCTTGCCTCCTCCCGAAGGGGATGAGAGGATAATGAGAAAGTTTTTGTCCTTTTTTATCACCGGCGGATTATTCTGCTTCGATCAGTTTTGTGTATTCCTTGGCGGTGAGAAGGTTCTCAATTTCATCGGTTTCACTGAGGCGCACCTTGTACAGCCAGCCCTCTTCATAGGGGGATTTGTTGATGAGATCGGGGCTTTCCTCGGCTTCCATGTTCTTTTCCTCAACTTTTCCGCTGACGGGGCTGTTCAGGTCTTCCGCTGATTTCACTGCTTCGATGGTGCCGCAGGGTTCACCGGCGGAGACTTTATCGCCCGCTTCGGGGAGTTCCAGAAAAACTATTTCCCCAAGTTCGTGTTGGGCAAAATCAGTGATGCCGATAGTGGCAAGATCATCTTTAACCCGCACCCATTCATGGCTTTCAGTGTAATATAAATCGTCAGGTACCAGCATGTTATCCTCCATAACAGATAAGTTTAAAATTATTAAGCCAAGTCTTTACAGAGGGTTTTTGTGTCAAGTAATTGTTGTTATCATCGACCTCGGGATATTGCTTCAATTTCAGTATAACTGAAATCCCCTTTTTACTTGGCAGTTTGTTACCGGCTGAATAAGTAAAATATAATCAAACCCTGGTTCATTGCCAAGGATTTGACCATATTTTGCTGTTTTACCGTATGCAAAGATGTTAGTTATGGAGCTGGATCATCATTTCGGGGATGGCTTTCGGAATTCTGTAAAATCAAGAATATGTTACAGTCAGGCACTTTTAATTTGACAAAATGACGCATGTTCCCGGAGGTGTTTTTAAGAAATAAGAAAATTGCACAGAGGATATAAAACCAGTGCCTGACATCCCCGGCAATATAATGAAAAGTAACCGGGCGGCGAATTTTCGATTCAAGAAAATCAACGTATAAGTTAATTTCAGCTTTGTACTGAGTCCCAAGGTTGAAAGAGCCACTCTTTTGCTATTTTTTGCAGACCGACTGCCAAAATGTAATCAATTGATACCATCAAGGGAGAAACAACATAATGAACAAGCACGTACTGCTCGCATTAACTCTGCTTTTAACGATATTTTGCCTGTTATCGGCTTCCGAAGTAAAATTCGGGGAACGTCCGTTCATAAACATTTACGAAGTTCCGGACGAAGCGATGGAAAAAGGCAGGCTGAAGATCAAGCTTTCTGAAGACTATTCCGAATTAGCCGCAAACCTGGAACACCGGGACAAAGAAATAGCCAGCTTTGGCATCCGTGAACTTGACGAATTGAACATACATTTCCAGGTGAACAAGATATCCAAGCTTTTTTACATGTCCGGAGGAAATAACAAATTCTCCCAGAGGCACCGGGAATGGGGTCTGCACCTCTGGTTTGAACTTCAATTCACCAGCAATGAGGATGTTCGCGATATCGTGATGTCCTACAGGGAATTGAAGGA
>CAYRVG010000016.1:0-10046 GCA_964427765.1 uncultured Candidatus Cloacimonadota bacterium | reverse complement strand
GAGCTCAGCCGCGGATCCGTCCACGGTCAGGTTGTGGCAGTCAACTTCGTCCCAAGAGGGCACATAAACCGGCCCATAAATGAAAACATCATCATCGGGTCCCGGAACTGAAGTGACGTCCCCAACCCAGGTACCCGTATTGTTCCAGTTTCCGCCCGCGGCGGTTGAATAAAAAACGTCCGCGCCCAGGATCCCGATCGATCCGAGCAGCGCTAACAAGACGAAAAATTTGACTGTCTGCATGACTCTCACCTCCAGTGAATTTACTATCGATGCCTGTTAACAGATTCAAATAGATATTGTCAAGCAAAATAACTGAATCACCATCATGAAGAGCAAATTGTTCCGTTTGCCAATTTAATGTGACATTGAAAACTGCATGTTGTTATCGATTGGACCCATGCTGTCATCACATTGGTATTTAATATGTTAAATGTACTTTCTTCTGACTGTCTGAACTTGGGCATTTGAAGTTTTCGGTGATCCATTACAATTACAATATGCCTGATGAATTTGAGAAAGGAGGGTATTTTTCAAGTTTAAACGTGGCATCCCAGGAGGTGCGCTGGAAATTAAGCCATTTCATATTGCCCTTGAAGAAACAGCTGCCCGGGATGATAGAGGAAGCAGGGATGGCACGAGCAGGCCAAAAAACGGGGAAGACCTTTTTTTATTGACATTAAAGCAGAGGTCAAATGGGATGTACGAAGAATTTGAAATTTAAACTCCGGAAGTGTAAGAATGCGAAAAATCTGGAAGATAATCATTATAATCGTGGTCGTTCTGGTCCTCCTGGTCCTGGGTCTGCGCCAATGCGGGAATGCAGCCCTGAAGAAAGCGGGGGAAATGGAGGCTGAACAGACCCATACGGTGGGGCGGGGGCAGATAGTTTCCCAAGTGGAGATCACCGGCGAGGTCCAGCCTGAAACGGTAGTCGCCATCAAATCCAAGGTTTCCGGCAAGATCGTGAAATTCTACGCGGATGAGAACGAATATGTGCGCTCAGGCCAGGTCATCGCCGATATCGAGCCGGATTACAACCAGGCCAACACGCTTTTCAACACCAAGGCCCAGCTCAGCCGGGCGGAATTGCGCCTGCGGAACGCGCGTGAGGACCTGGCGAAGAAAGATTCGCTTTTTGCCAAGGATTACATTTCCCGCGAGGCCCACGAGGCCGCCCAGGATGAGCTGACCAACGCCGAGATCGAATTTGAGCAGGCCTCGAACCAGTATGAGATGATCCGGGACCTGGACGTCCCGGGCAAGGTGACCCACGTTTACGCCACCGCGTCCGGCGTGGTGATCGAGCGCACGGTGAACGAGGGCGAAATGGTGCAATCCAGTCTCAGCAGCTTCGGCGAGGGCACCGTTGTGATGAAGATCGCCGATCTGAACAAGATGATCGTGAAAAGTAACATCAACGAGGTTGATATCGCCAAGTTCAGCCTGGGGCAAAAAGCGGAGATCAAGCTGGACGCCCTGCCCTATGAGGATTATTCGGGAGAGATCGTCAAGATCGCCCCCTCGGCCGCCACCGAGAACAACGCCCAGGTTTTTCCCGTGGAGATCAGCATCAATGCCACTGGCAAGACCGCCAAACCCGGAATGACCGCGGCTGTGCGGATCATCGGGGAATCCCGCGAGGATGTGATCGTAATCCCGATCCGGGCTGTCTTCACCGATGACAAAAACCAGGACATCGTTTATGTGAAGGCAAAGGAGGATACCACGGACGGCGCTGCGCAGCGGCAGGAAAAACCGCTCCCCAAGCCCGTCGTGCTCGGGGCCAACGATCTCCAGAACGTGGAGGTGATCTCCGGGCTTGAGGAAGGAGACGTGATCTTGCTCAGCGAGCCCGCGGACCAGAACGCCTCCCTGCAAATGATGATGAGGTAACAACATTGATAGAGATCAAGAACCTGTCACGCAGCTTTGGCGCCACCAAGGCGGTGGATGACATCAGTTTTGCCGTCGATTCCGGCGAGATCGTCGGATTCCTCGGGCCCAACGGAGCGGGAAAGACCACCACGTTGCGCATGATGGTGGGATACCTGCAGCCAGAGGCGGGGATGATAGAGCTGGACGGCGAAAGCGTTTTTAGCGATCCCCTCGCGGCCAGCGCCAGGATCGGCTACCTGCCGGAGCATAATCCCCTTTACGAGGAAATGAACGTGCGAGAATTCCTCGTTTACATGGGTGAGCTTCGACGCCTGCCGAAACCGGTGCTGAATGAGCGCCTGGAATTAGTGCGCGCCAAGTGCGGCCTGGAACCGGTCTGGCCGAGACCGGTAAAGACACTTTCCAAGGGATTCAAGCAGCGCGCCGGGCTCGCCCAGGCGATCCTGCATGATCCGGATGTGCTGCTTCTGGACGAACCCACGGGCGGCCTCGATCCCAACCAGATAATTGAGATCCGGCAGCTTATCCGGGAACTGGGTCAGGCCAAGACGGTCATTCTCTCCAGCCACATCATGCAGGAAGTTCAGGCCCTCTGCTCCCGCGTGATCATCATCAACGCCGGCAGGATCATCGTGGACGACAGGATCGAGAATCTCGGCTCCTACATCAACGGCTTCAACCGCCTGATCCTGGAAGTGGAGGCGGAAGAACCCGATTTCAGACCCTGGCTGGACCAGTTTGAAGAGGTCGAACTCGATTCCTATGTCCAGTCGGGCTCGCAGGCCGCCCTGCAATTCCTGACCCCACCGGATGTGGATATGCGCAAGGATCTTTCCGCCTTCGTTCTATCCCAGGGCTGGGAATTAGTGAGCATCTACCAGGAAAAACAGAGCCTGGAAAACATCTTCCATGAACTGACCTCCACACCTGAGCAGGCGCCGCATGAAGAACACCCAAAAGGGGCGGATGAACAAGAGGGCGGCGAAGATGAGGAGCCTCCGGATGAGGTCGGAAAGCAGGAAACTGAGGAGGAGAAATGAGCCCTGCCATCACCATCGCCAAAAAGGAATATGGCCTCTCCCTGCGTTCCCTGGGAACCTACATCATTTTCGCCATATATCTGATCGCCGTGGGTATCTACTTCGCGCTCACCGCTTTGCGGACCGGCCAGGCTGAACTGCGCGGCGTATTCAGCATCATGCAAATGTTCTTCCTTTTCTATATCCCCGCCATCACCATGGGCAGCATCGCCAAAGAGCGCGGCAGCGGGACCCTGGAGCTGATCTCGACCCTGCCAGTGAAACTGGGGCACATCGTCTGGGGAAAATGGCTGGCGGCGTGGATGCTGCTGGGCACTGTTTTCCTCTTCACCCTCGTATTTCTGGGGCTGATCGCCGTCTTTGGCAGCGGGGTGGATTATGGGGCCGTGTTTTTGGGATACCTTGGCCTGATGTGCAGCGGCGCGGCTTTCATCGCCATCGGGATCTTTGCCAGCAGCCTCACTTCCAACCAGGTTTTGGCCTTCATCCTCGCCCTGGCGATCAGCGGCTTCTTTTTTCTGCTGGGCAGGCTGGGTGAGCTTATTCCGCTCAGCATCTTCAGCGTGATCGAATATCTGGGCTTTGATTACCACCTGCAGAACTTCCTCAAGGGGGTCCTCGATACGCGGGACCTGATCTATTTCGCGGTGGTGACCTACGTTTTCAACCTGCTGGCGGAACTGCGCCTGCAATCCCAAAACCTGATGCAGGAGCGCTGACATGGGTACGAAGAGCCAGATCTACAGCACCTACACTGTCAAGATCGCCATCGCGGTCCTGATCCTCGTGGTGGGGGGATTCCTCTATTTGCGCTGGGACGCCAGCCAGAACAAGGCCTATTCCATCAGCGGGCAGACGAAGCAAACCCTGCGAAACCTGAAGGACAGGGTGGTTGTCAAAGTCTACGCCTCCAGAAACCTGCCACCGGAAATGAGCACCCTGAACCGCAGTCTGAAGGACCTGCTCACGGAGTTCGAACGCCAGTCCAGTGGAAAACTGCATTATGAATATGTGAGTTCCCAGAGCAACGAGGACCTGATCGAAAAGGCCATGCAGAATGACATCGCGCCGAACAGGATCCTGATGGTGGAAAGAGACCAGCAGGTGAGCCGACAGGTCGTCCTGGGCATCAGTTTCGAGGGCGGCGGGGAATCCAATTCAATGACCCTCAGGCCTGGCATGGAAAGGATGCTGGAATATCAGCTGCTGAAAAAACTGAACCGGATCGAAAGGGAAACACTGCCGGAACTGACGGTCTTCGCGGATTCCCTGGGCCTGATGTTCCTGTATGCCTCCAATCCGGATGAGACCGCAACTTTCTTCCTCGAACTGATGGAGAATTACAACGTCGTTTACACGGACCTGATGACCGCGCCCAAATTAACCCCGGCAATGCTCTTCCTCGGCGTGGTCGATGACCTTGAAACCCAGCAACTCTACCATCTGGACCAGTACCTGATGCAGGGTGGCAAGATTGTGATGGCCCAGGACAGGGTGGCGGTTTTCGGCACGCAGCAAGGCACGGCGGTGGTGGAGATCGAGAGCAACCTCTTTGACCTGCTGGAGCATTACGGCATACACATCAAGCCGAATATCGTCCTGGACCGCGAATGCGAGATCCGCAAAGGCGCCGGGCTGGGCACCCAGATCCCCTATCCGTTCTTTCCGCTGATCCGCTCCAATCCCGATTATCCATATACCAAGGGCTTTGATGACATCTACCTTTATTTTGCTTCGGAGATCGACACTCTGCCCGGATCAAGGCTCACCCTGGAACCCGTGTTGGCGACCTCCCAAAGATCCAACACCCTCTCAGGTCCGGTCTTCCAGATCGAGGAGGCGATAAACCGGGGGCTGGACCCGGGATACCTCAGCCTGCCTCCGCATACCGTGGCGGCTGAAGTCTCCGGCAGATTCCTCAGCTACTTCAACACGGCCCCTACGGAAAGCACCTTCCATCCTTACAGCGAGGAAGCCCGGATCATCATTTTCGGCGACAGCGAATTTCCCCTGGATTTCGGGGCGGGGACTTTCATCACCCTGAACGCCATCGACCACCTGATGGGACGCACCCAGATGCTTGGATTGCGCTCTCCCAGGATAAGCCAAAACGACCTGGGGATAGACGTGTTCATGGATAAATTCGGGCTTGATCCGGTCGATCCGGGCAAAGCGATGGGCAACCTGAACATGCTCTTCAAACTGATCGCCATCCTCCTGCCGACGCTGCTGCTGGTGATATTCGGCATCATACTCACGCTTGGGCGGGGGCGTAACAGGACAACCCAATGAAAAGAAAAAAGATAGTGCTGCTTGTTGTCCTGGGTGCACTGCTGGCCCTGGCGGCATATCTTTTCCTCACGCAGGGCAGGCATGAGAACCTGAGGCCCATTTTCACCGCCGATTCGCTTTCCGTGACCCGTATCGAGATATCCGAAGGTGAAAAGAGCATCACGCTCTCCAAAAACGAAGGTTTCTGGAGCATTACCGATCCGGTTGAATGGGGCGTTGAGCAGGGTCATCTGCGCCTCTTCTTCCAGAATGTGATCCTGGAATCCTACGCCACAACGCCGATCGCCTCAGGAGAGCAAGCGCTTGCGGACTACGGACTAGAAGAAGAAAAAGCCCTCAGGGTGATAGCTTTCGATAACCGGGACAGATTGATCGCGGAAGTGTTGTTCTCCAATCCCGGCAATCCGTTCGACTATTTCCGTTATGCCGGAGACGACAGGGTCTACCAGATCAGGCGAAAGGTGGCGAAAACCTTCAGGCCGGAGCTGGAAACCTGGCGCTCGCCCCACGCGCTGAACCTTCAAAGTGATCAGATGCTCTCAATAAGCGTGAAACATCCCAAAAACAGCTATGAACTCACCCGCGAGGGGAATGTCTGGCACTTCAAGGACAGCAAGGAGGATTTTGACATCCCGGCCGGAAACCAGGCCATGGGCAAGATCCTGAACATCCTTGCCCGGCTGGGGGCCTACACTATCCTGAGCGGCGACGATATCCCTCCCGGGAAATCCCTGGGAGATTCTGTCTGCGATGTCAGCATAGCCAAAACAGATGGCTCATCCGTCAATCTAAGCTTTTACAAATACGGTGAGGACAAATACCTGATGGCGGCGGACAGGCATCCGGACATGTATTTTGTGGTTCTTTTCGACACCGTGTTCCGGTTTACCCGCCACGCGGCTGTGTTCCAGGCAAGGGTGGGCTATCCGGAGTTATGAATCTGGAGATCCGGCACTGCCGCAAACTCGATCCGGGATTATACGGCGCCATCCTGAACATCTGGAATGAGACCGGGATCAGCAACCCCGAGCGGGCGGACGGCTTCAATGAGGTACAGTATAACCTGGATAACGGGGGCATCATGCTGCTGGCTTATCTGGAGGGCACGTTGACGGGCACGGCCTGGCTCAGCCACGATTTTCGCAGGCTTTACATCCACCACATGGCGGTTTCCCCAAAGTTCCAGAACCAGGGGATCGGACGCCGGCTTCTGGAGGAAGCGATCACGATCGCCCAAAACAATGGCTGGCAGGCAAAGCTGGAGGTTCACGGCAAAAACGCAGCGGCGCGGCATCTTTACTCCTCCTGCGGCTTCAAGGACCTGGAGGGCTACATCACCATGATCAGGAGGGGTTAGGCGATCCGGCTGGAGGTTTTCAAAGGGTTAATTTACAGTCCGTGAATAATTTGCGCACCGATCCATCCTTCCGCCCCTGACACCTGAAGATAATTTCAGCATCACCAACGGCAACCCAACAGCCTGTTTTGGCTGAAGGGTGGGAGTTGCTCAGGCCAAGGTGAGCCCAAGACAAAGAGGGCGGGATGCTCTAGAAATAGCGCACCAGGATGTAGATCGAGCTGACCACCAAAGAAAGCAGGGTGAAAGAGGCACTGATCTTGACAAACTCCCAGAAGCTGATCCGGACGCCATTGTGCCTGGCTATGCCGACCGCGACGACATTCGCCGAAGCGCCGATCAGGGTTCCGTTGCCGCCCAGGCAGGCTCCCAGCGAAAGCGACCACCAGATGGGATCGATCAGGCTTTTCTGGGTGATGACCGTGCCTATTTTCTGGACCATGGGGATCAGGGTTGCAACGAAGGGAACGTTATCCACAAAGGCGGAAAACACTCCGGAGAGCCAGAGTATCGCCATTGCCGTCGGCCGTGCCTCACCCCGGGTCGAGGTCATCACCTGATTTGCCAGCCCGTCTATAAAACCCGTTTTCACCAGGCTTTCCACGATCATGAACAGGCCGATGAAGAAAAAGATGGTCACCCAGTCCACATCCGAGACCAGGACCTGCTCCACCTGCTGCCGGCTGCTTATTATCAGAAGGAAAAGGCCGGCGGACATGGCGATCGTGGCTGTGCCAATATGCAGGACGCTATCCATGGCGAGGGTGACGAGCATAACCAGAACTGTGGTCAAAGTGATTATCAGGAGGCGTTTGTCCTTGACCAGGTTTTTCTCTTTATAACTCATGAGCTTGGCCCGGTCGCGCAGGGTGGCGCGGATCTTTTTCCTGTACATCACAAAGATCAGCAGCAAACTGATAAGTGTGATAATGATGACCGGGGGGGGTGAGGTTGAGAATGAAATCGATGAAATTGTAATTGGTGGCACTGCCGATGAGGATGTTCGGCGGATCACCGACCATTGTCGCGGCACCGCCCATGTTCGAGGCGATCACCATGGTAACGATGAAGGGGATGGGGCCTATTTTCAGTTCGTGACTGATCAGCATAACAATCGGTATCAGTATCATGATCGAGGTTACGCTTCCCAGAAAGGCTGAGGAGAAGGCCGTAACCATAAACATCATCATCATGATGGTCAGGGGATTGCCGCGCGCCAGTTTGGCGGATTTGATCGCCACGAACATGAAAATGCCGGTTTTGCGCAGCACCGATATGACCAGCATCATTCCGATCAGGAAGAAGATGACATTCCAGTCGATCGCCTCAAAAACCACTTCCTGATTCACAATTCCGGTAAGCACAACCAGGAATCCGCCGATCAGGGCGGCAAGCATCTTGTTTATCCACTCGGTGATGATGAATATGTAGGTTGCAGCAAAGATGACCAACGCGGCGATCATCAACAGGCTTGGGTTCATGCTTTGATGACCTTCCTGAAGATATCCATGGCGGTTATGATGCCCACCAGAACATCACCTTCCACAACGCAGAAAAAGCGTTGTCTTTTATGTATCATGTGATACACGGCTTCAATGATCGAAGTTCCGGGTGAGAGGGTCTTGACGTCAGAGCGCATTATTTCGCGGACCAGGATCTTGTCCTCCTGTTCAAAAAGGCTTTCCAGTGGCTCATAGGAGCGCAGGAAAGCGAGATCATCGATCATCATCAGATAATCCGGAACACCCACCTTAAGCACATCCAGAATGGTGACTTCGCCCAGAAAGTGCTTTTGATCGTCCACAACGGGGATAATGGAAATTTTGTGCTCGTTCATCAAACTGTCCAGCACGCTCAAGGGGGATTCCGGGGAAATGCTTACCGGATCCAATATCATGATATCCGCTATGCAAATATCCTTTCCCACTTCAATATTTTTCTTGCGGAGGTAATTGATAACGCCCGAACCGTCTTTCTGGGCATGCAGTTCCTGCATTGCCTCGGTGTCCAGGGATAGTTTCAACAGTGCTGAGACGATGTTCAGATAGAGTTTGGAGGAGGATTTGTCCGTGAAGATGAGCACCATCCAGTTGATTTCCACACCTTCATAATCAATGGGGTTCTCCAGGAAGGTCATGGCAATGATCGTATCCTCCAGATTCTCCAGCCGGATGTGGGGTATGGCTATGCCGGAGGGATAGGCCATTGAAGATTCCCTTTCCCTCTCCAGGATCGCTTCCAGAATGGGCTTTTCACATACCGGGCTGGCATGCTTGTTATGGCGGCAAATGCGGTCTATGAGATCCTGGTATACCTGTTCCCGGGTGACGGAGCGGGATTCGAAAGTGATCGTTTTAGCATCCAGTAAGTTTGCCAATAGCATGACTTACCTCCCAAGGGTATTCTTTTGAGTACATTTTTATATGTCCGGCAATTCCGGTCAATGGATTTGTTTCCCCTGCTTTCAAGGTTTGGATGAAGCTTATACAAGGTTAGTGCGATATTGGCCGTCCAAGGATGGCTGAAATTGTTGCTTGTAATGTCATTTCCATGCCCGAATTGTTTTTCAGGTTTTTCACCCTGAATTTGATATAACGCCTGCAAACGATTCCGGCTGTCTAACTGATCCCGTTTCTTTTCAATTTGAACTTTGAGAGATGCCCGGAGCTTGAGTCTTTTATCAATTTGGCAATGGCAATGAACACCACAAAGATCTCCAATCTACCCAACATCATCCCGATTATTTGATTCCAGATCACCAACAAGGGCGCCTGAGAGGAAGTTATTCCAGTTGAAAGACCAACCGTGCCTATGGTCGAGGCAAATTCGAACATGGCGTCTTTCAGATTATATGTAACTCCAGTGGCGGGATCAATTGAGAATGAAATTACCGCCACTCCAGCCAGATACAGGGCAAGGTACATGAAGACAAAACTGGTGATTTTCCTGATCCTGGTATCGTTTACGTAACTTTTTTGATCTCCCTCCCAGATGAATTTGCGGACCACGGCTTTATTTGGCAGAAGGCTTGATTTAATATGCGTTTCCTCATATCACCTCAAAGTTATTGCACCCAATCAAATACGGGTTTTCAAAAGCATGATGAGTTTTGCTAAACCATACCCGGTAATATGTCAAGTTTTTTTGCTCGGGAAGCTAGAACACGATGTATTCTAACATTGGTATATCATGCTAAAGCCGCTTTTATTATCCAGAGGGAACATATCATACCCATCAAAGCTACCAGATCCCAGGTTCTGCCTTACTGGTAAGTTTTTTAACCAAATTATGGTAACCAATTGTTAACTTCCGGGTGGCATGGAAGTGTGAATACCACTCTTTGCTTGACAGGATGAGCGCTTTCAAAGATAATGATTAGTTATGAAAAAATCCAGACTCTATGCTTGCGAGCTAAAGCGACACCGTGTGGTCTCGCCACCTCTGTGCGCGATCTGTCC
>CAYRVG010000015.1:0-10210 GCA_964427765.1 uncultured Candidatus Cloacimonadota bacterium | reverse complement strand
GGTTATGAAATGGAGTTTCGATGAAAAAAACCATCCGCAAGACCTACACGTTTGACGACGTCCTGCTGGTGCCCCAGCGATCCAAAGTCCTGCCCCATGCGGTCGACCTGCAAACCAGGATCACGGCCAATATCAAACTGAAGATCCCCATCCTGAGCGCGGCGATGGATACCGTGACGGAATCCGAAATGGCGATCGCGATGGCTCGGGAAGGCGGCATCGGCATTATCCACAAGAACCTTTCCATCGCAGACCAGGCCAAGGAAGTTCACCTTGTCAAACGTGCTGAAAGTGGCGTGATATCCAATCCCTACACCATCTCCCCCAACGACACCCTGGCAAAGGTGCTGAATCTCAAGCAACAGCACAAAGTTGGTGGATTCCCGGTCGTTGACAAGGGAAAACTCGTTGGCATACTCACCAAACGGGATATCCGTTTTGAGACAGATAACAAGCGCCTGGTGAAAGAACTGATGACACCCAGGGAAAGGCTTGTCACAGCGACCCAGGGTACATCGAGTGAAGAATGCATAGCTCTGCTGCAAAAACACCGTATCGAGAAACTCCTCATAGTAACGCCCGATTTTACCCTCGCAGGCATGCTCACTGTGCGTGATATTTTAAAGCGGATCAGTTATCCCAACGCCACCCAGGATGACAAAAACCGCTTGATCGTCGGCGCAGCCATCGGTGCCACGGGAGATTTCCTCGAAAGGGGGCAGGAACTTGTGCAGCAGGGTGTCAACCTGCTTGTGATAGACACCGCGCACGGCCACCAGGTCAAGATCCGCCAGGCTTTGAGAAAGGTCAAAAGCACCCTGGACGTTGATGTGATGGTAGGTAATGTGGCAACAGCGAAAGCTCTGAAATTCCTGATCGACAGTGGCGCGGATGCTGTCAAAGTGGGCATCGGTCCAGGCTCTATCTGCACAACCAGAGTCATTGCCGGCATCGGGGTGCCACAGCTCAGCGCGATCATGGACTGCGCGGAAACGGCGGCCAAAGCCGGGATCCCCATCATCGCGGACGGCGGCATAAAATATTCCGGGGATATCGTCAAGGCGATCGCCGGCGGGGCGGACGCCGTCATGATCGGCTCCCTGCTCGCCGGGACGGACGAGAGCCCCGGCGAATACATCATCTACAACGGGAGAAGGTTCAAAAGCTACCGGGGAATGGGCTCCATCGGCGCCATGAAGCTTGGCAGCCGGGAGCGTTATTTTCAGGATAACGCCGAGGCCGGCAAGCTCGTGGCCGAAGGGATCGAAGGCATGGTTCCCTACAAGGGACCCCTGAGTGAATTCATCTTCCAACTCACGGGCGGACTGCGTTCCGGCATGGGTTACTGCGGGGCGGAAAACATTGCCGCTCTCAAAGAGAAAGCTGAATTCATCCAGATCAGCGGGGCGGGATTGAAGGAGTCCCATCCGCATGACGTCAACATCACCAAGGAATCACCAAACTACCAAGTCCGAGACCGCTCATAAGCTGGATCCCAGCCTCACCAGCCTGCTGAACAGCTTCATCTACCATATCAGGGTGGAAAAGGGCATGGCGGAGAACAGTGTGGAAAGCTACCGGCGTGACGTTCTGGACTTCCTGCTCTGGAAAACGAAAAAGATCTCCTCCTATGGCGCGCAGGACATCACAGAATACCTGGCAGAACTTGTTGAAGCCGGGCTTGTCAATACATCCGTGGCCCGCAAACGGGTGGCCCTGAAGCAATTCTTCCTATTTCTCCAGGACAACGACACACCCGTCGACGTCGATTTTGACAGCGTGCCCAAGATCAGGCTCAGCCAGCACCTTCCGGATTTTCTTTCCGTGGAGGCCATGCTGGACCTGCTAAACGGACTGCCTGCAGAGACGAATCTGGAAAAACGCAACCAGGTTATGCTGGAAGTTCTTTATTGCACGGGAATGCGGATCTCTGAACTGCTCAGCCTGACGACCCATGACATCAATGCGGAAGAACAGGTGTTCCTTGTGCGCGGAAAAGGCTCCAAACAAAGGTTCGTGCCTTATGTGGAAAGCGTTGCCGAACTGCTCAAATCCTATTTGCTCCAGGTCAGGCCAGCGTTGTTGAAATTCAACCAATCGGACATTCTGTTCCTGAACAACCGGGGTTCAAAGCTATCCAGAATGGGATTCTGGAAGATCCTGCGCAAGATCACCCTGGAAGCTGGGATCAGACAGGAAATCACTCCCCATACTTTCAGGCATTCCTTTGCGACCCACCTTCTGGAAGGAGGTGTCAATCTTAGAATTGTGCAAGTTCTGCTGGGACACTCCAGCCTGAATACAACCCAGATATACACCCATGTTGATACACGTTATCTGGTTGAAACACATAGAATGTACCATCCAAGAGCATAATTAATGGTTTAATTCAATAGAGGTATCTTATTATGAAAAAGACATTTATGTATGTGGCATTGCTGATCATGATAATTGCCGTGATCAGTTCCTGCAAGCAGCAAGACAAGTCTGAACTAGAGTTGCGCAAGATCCGCGTGGTGCTGGATTGGACTCCCAACACCAACCATACCGGGCTCTACGTCGCCCAGGAACTGGGATATTTCAAGGACGAAGGTTTGGAAGTTGAGATCATCCAGCCGGGGGAAAACACGGCGGAGAGGATAGTTGCCTCCGAACAGGCGGAGTTTGGGATCAGCTATCAGGAAAGCGTAACCATCGCCTGTTCCCAAAGCATTCCGATCAAGTCCATCGCGGCTGTCATCCAGCACAACACTTCAGGATTCGCCTCCCTGCACGAAGATAACATTCTCACTGCCAAAGATTTCGAAGGCAAGGCCTACGGAAGTTCCGGCTGGCCTTCGGAACTCGAAATACTCAAGCACGTAATGCAATTGGGAGATGCTGATTTTGCCAAGGTTGAAATAGTTTCCGGAGTTTATGACTTCTTTTCGACCATCGGGAAGGATGTTGATTTTGAATGGATCTATTATGGCTGGGATGGCGTACAGGCCAGGCTCAAAGACATCAAGATAAACTATATCCCCATCCGCGCAATCGATCCCGTTTTTGATTTTTACACGCCTGTGATCATTACCAGCGATATGCTGATAAACTCAGATCCCGAATTGGTGCGTTCCTTCCTCAAAGCAGTTTCCAAAGGCTATGAATACTGCATCGGCGAACCTGCCAGGGCCGGCGAGATACTGATCGAAGCCGTGCCGGAATTGGACAGGGATCTCGTCCTGGCCAGTCTGGAATATCTTAAGGACGAATTCAAGGCGGAATATCCCAAGTGGGGATTACAGAGGCATGAAGTCTGGCAACGCTTTGGAAACTGGATGTATCAAAAGCGGATCATCGGGATAGGCGTGAAAGCTTCAGAGGCATTCACAAACGAGTTTTTGCCCTGATGGCGCAAATTCTCCACACTGTCAACCTCTGCAAGTCCTTTCTTCTTGCCGGAAAACCGCAACTGATACTGCAAGACCTGAATTTCAGCATGGAGGAAGAAAGTTTTGTCTGCGTCGTGGGTGGCAGCGGATGTGGGAAAAGCACCTTTCTGGAACTTCTGGCCGGGATAACAAAACCCGATTCTGGAGAGATATTTTTCCAAGGCCAGCCGATAACCGGCAGATCCGGATGGCTGGGCTACATGCCCCAGGATGACCTGCTCTTCCCCTGGCTGAGTGTCATAGAAAACGTCTTGCTGCCTGTTCGCGTGAGAAACGGCGACATCAGTTCTGCGAGACAAAGGATAATCAATCTGCTGCCTGATTTCGGCTTGCAGGAACATGCCAGCCATCTCCCCTATCAACTCTCCGGCGGATTGCGCCAGCGCGCGGCTTTCCTGCGTACCTGCATGACAGAAACGGAACTGCTGCTCCTGGATGAGCCATTTGCCAGTTTGGATGCGATCACAAGATTGCAACTCCAAAACTGGCTTAAAGATATAATAAGTGAGTTAAAGCTAAGCATAATATTGGTAACTCATGATATCGATGAGGCAATAAATTTGGCAGATGAGATATTGGTCATGCAGAATCGGCCGGGGAAGTTCATCGCTTCCTTCAAGAGCAGCCCCGAAATCAGGAATGAAGAGAAGATCAGAAGCGCCCTGAAGTCACAGATCCTTGAGCTGGTCAGGAAGGGACCCTTGGAATCTAATTAGTATAGCTCTTATCGAGGATTTTTATCTGGTCCTGGTAATTCTTACGCAAATCGTTCAAGTGCCTGTCCAGGAGGTATTCCCTTTCGAGTTGGATCAACCTGGCCTTGAGGCTTTCCCTGATATCCTCAAAGGGGACGATATGCTCTGCTTTTTTATCCGTCAATATGAGGATGTGGTAACCGTGCACTGATTTAAATACGTCGCTTATCTCGCCGGGTTTGAGGGAAAAGGCAACTTCCTCGATCTCTTTTATCATCTTCCCCCGGGGAAACCATCCCAGATCGCCGCATCGCACAACGCTGGGGCATTGGGAATAATCTGGGCAAACTAAAGTGAAATCCTTGATGCTGTGTATCTTGTCACGAAGCTGGTGTGCTGTTTCCCTGGCTTGGGGTTCATCACCCCTGATGAGGATATGGGATGCTCGTACGGTTTCCGGGGCGAGAAAAACGTCTTTCTGGTCTTCATAGAAGGCGAGCAATTGTTCATCATCGATGGGGATGTCCAGAGAGCATATCTGTTGTACATATTTGCGGATTATGATGCGTTTGCGGATCTGCTGTTCCATTCTCCTGGTTTGCTCTTCGCTTCTGGGAACCGTGTCCATCTCTTCCAGAGTTTCCAGCAGGGCGCAGTCAAATTCGTCATCCGTTGCTGAATACCCAGAGACCAGAGCCTCGTGAAAGAGGAGGCACCTGTCGATCAAGCGGTTCAATGCATGTATTTGCGCCAGGGGTGAATCCTCTAGGGCCGCCTTTTGCCTTTCCCCCTTCACCTCTTCCTCAGTTATATCAAGGTCAAAAACCTTAGCAATAAGATGCATAACATCCTCAGTGTATTTTTATTTTGAAACGTGTCTTGATTAATTCCATCACTTCAGATATAATACACTCATTGGATGCCAATGTCAAATCAAACTTGTGTTTGCGATACCACGTGCATTGCCGTTTTGCATAATTGCGGGTATGCTGGGCGGCAAGGTCTGCACATTTTTCAAGGGGCATTTTCTCTTTTAGATACGGGATATACTCCTTGTAGCCAAGGCTGTTAAGCCCGGGGGAGGATTCATCGTAGCCCATTTCCAAGAGCCTTGTGATCTCAGCGATCAATCCCTGATTGAGCATATCCGTGGTACGCTTATTGATCTTTTCATACAGAATCTGGCGGGGAGGATCGATCAGAATACGGAATGACGTGTATTTTTGCTTTGGAGATTGCTTGCGCCAGTGTTCGCTGATCGGGATCCCCGTTGCCTGCCATACCTCCAGGCCTCTGCAGATGCGCTGTCTGTCCCGGCAACTTATTCTGGCGGCAAAATCGGGATCAGCGTCCTGAAGCTCCTCATACAGAACTTCCAATCCCTCCCGCTTGATCCGCATTTTCAATTCCTGGCGGATCCCGGAAGGAATTTCTATCTGGGGAAAGATCCCGTTCAGAAGTGCCGATACATACATACCCGTCCCCCCGCAGACGATGGGCAGTTTATCCCCAAGAGTGGTGATGATCCTGCCTGCATCATCACAAAATCTGCCCGCGTTATATGATTCGTCAGGATCGATGATATCGATCAGATGATGCGGGACAGCTTCTAGTTCCGCCGGTCTTGGTTTGGCAGTTCCGATGTCCATATGACGATAGACCTGGCGCGAATCAGCAGAAATTATTTCAGATCCCATTTCCCTGGCCAGCCTCAGGGCCAGTGATGTTTTCCCCGATGCAGTGGGCCCTTCGATCGTGACAAGGGGGATCATAACTGGCGTTTGAACTTCTTTTCGAAATCAATCAGGGGCATTTTGAGGATCAGCGGCCTGCCATGCGGGCAAAAATATGGCATCTGGCAGGCGAAGAGCTGGTTGATCAGATTCAGCATTTCCTTGCGGGTCAGTTTTTTACCAGCTTTTATAGCGGCTTTGCAGGCAATGGATTTGGCCAGGGAATCCCGAAAATCAGTGTTTATCTCCAACTCCGATTCCAGTTCCTTCAGGATCTCAATGAAGACCTTGCCGCCCTGCCAGTCGTCCAATTCTGCTGGAATTTCCTCGATAACGAGGGAATCCCCACTGAATTTTTTCAGGATGAAACCGGTTTTTTCCAGTAACTCCAGATTCTGCTCCACCAGTTCCCTGATTTCGGCAGAAATGATCGGTGGAATATCGATCACCAGGGGGATGATGAGTTTTTGCCTCACGGGCGGGGCGCCCTGGGTGCGCTGGATAAGCTTTTCATAGATTATACGTTCGTGCGCCGCGTGCTGGTCGATAACGACGAGACCATCCTCAACCTGGATGAAAATATATGTATTATGCAATTGCCAGGGATTGATGTATTCCTCTTCGTTCTTGAGCAGCAGACGGTACTTGAATGTCTCGTTGGGAAGGTCTTCGGAAATCTCCAGCTGCTCCTCTTTATCTTTTTTATCCAGATCCACCACCGGGATCCGGACCTGTTTTTCCCTCTCGGGTTCCTGCTCAAAAACCTCCTGCTGATACAAGTTTCCAAATTCTTTTTTGTATTCCGAGAAACGCGGGATCTCCACCCTGCTTTTGTAGATGGATTGTTCCGCGGTGGAGGCTTTGTGAACTTGTTTTCCAGAGGTGAATATCTCCCTCGCGCTCGCGTATTTATCGTGTTCATATTGTTTCAGGGCATCCGTCAGGGTCATAAAGACCAGGGAATGCACTTTCTGCTGTTCCCGGAAGCGCACTTCCTGCTTGGCCGGATGGACGTTGACATCGATCTGCTCCGCGGGAATCGTGAGGAAAAGTATATAAGGGGGCGTCGTACCTTTCTGCCAGGCCCGTGTCTTGAGCACAAACGGCTCATAGGCTGCCTTGATCGCGTGTCTGACGATCTTATCCGTTATAAAGCGGCCGTTGATGAAAATGTAACGCATTTCCGCAAGTTTGGTGCTTCTGTCTTCCAGCCCGAAAATATAACCTTCCAGACCGTAGCTGCTATTTCCCTTCTGTATCGGAATCACGTCATCAGATAAAAATTCCGAACCGAACACCTCAGCCATCCTTTCGGAGCGGCTGCTGGCAGTTACATAGGATAATTTCTGGTTTCCATCGACGTAGAGTTTGAAACTGATCTGAGGATACAGAATCGCCTGATAGTGGATGTACTTGAGAATATGGCGGAGTTCCGCCTGGGCGCTGCGGAGGAATTTCCTGCGGGCGGGCAGTGCTTTGAAAAGACCCTTGACGATTACGTTGGTACCCTGATTTGAGGAGGTTTCGCTGACGGATACAAGCCTGCCGAAATCAAAATCCACCTGGGTGGCCACATCAGCTTCGCCATTCCTGGTGATCAGGGTCAACCTGCTCACGCTGGCGATGCTGGAAAGGGCTTCACCCCTGAACCCCAGGGTTACGATATGGGTGATGTCCTCAGAAGTTTTGATCTTGCTTGTCGCGTGGCGTTCAAAGGAAAGCAGCGCGTCATCAGAACTCATGCCGCTTCCGTTGTCGCTGACCTGTATCAGGTCCCTGCCTCCGTTCTCCACAGCCACAGTGATCGCCGTGGCACCTGAATCAATGGAGTTTTCCACCAATTCCTTGACCACCGAAACCGGACGCTCTATGACCTCACCGGCCGCGATCTTATTGCGAACATCCTCAGCCAGAATATGTATCCTGTTCATCATCAATACCGGAAGATCGAACCGTTGGTGAATTCACGGATGATGGAATTGTAGGGCACAAGGGCATCCGGGATGTCGTTGACGTGCGCCAGCAGGGCCAAAAGCCTCTGGGCCTCAGTGTAGGATGAAGAACTTCTGGGCACGGAGAGAAGAAGTTTCCACGCGTGCTTGCGCAGGATCCCCAATTCGTAGGTCAGGGAACTGTTGAACAAATAGTCCGCGTTCTCCTGATACGGGAAGATATACTTTTCTTCGCCTTCCCGCACGTCTGGCCATCTGCGCATGGTTTCAGTGGCTGTGTAACCCCGGTATCTGTGGTCGCGGATGATCCTGCGCAGAAGCCGGCAATCGGTTGTGGGAATACGGTTGTGGTTGTCAATGTTGAGTTGATTCAGCGCGCTGACATAGATCTTTACCTTGCGGGATTCGGGTATCGAGGCCGTCAGCATATCATTCAGACCGTGGATTCCTTCCATGATAATGACGTTATCTTCCAGGAGCCTGATAATCCTGTTGCTTCTGCGGCGCATCCCGCGGGAAAAATCGTAATGCGGGAGTTCGATTTCTTCATCATTCAATAGTTGATTGAGCTGCAGGTTAAGATATTCGAGGTCCAGGGCGTGAATGGATTCGAAATCATATTCTCCGTTCAGCTTGCGCACTGTTTTGTCGCGGTCGATGAAATAATCATCCAAACCGATCACTATGGGTTTTGCCTTACTCGCTTCCAGCTGGATGGACAGGCGCTTGGCAAAGGTCGTTTTACCGGATGAGGAAGGCCCGGCGATCAGGATCAGCTTTACCTCATGTTTGGTAACGATATCCGAAACTATCTCGGCTATCTTCTTTTCGTGCAGGGCTTCCTCCACAAGGATGAATTTGGAAATATCATAGTTATCGGTCAGTTTGTTGATATCTATGATGTTGTGTACACGCAGGATCTCCAGCCATTTATCCTGTTCCTGGTGCAGGTTGAAAAGTTTGCGGGGAAATTTGAAGGGCTTTGCCAATTTAAAGTCCTTGCCCGTGGGAAAACGTAAAACAAAACCCGGGGATTTATAGACGATCTCAAATTCGGACACCATGCCGGTGCTGTCTGCCAGAGGCCTCAGAAAGCAATCATAAAACTTGCCGCAGCGATAGATCGCAACCTCATCCCGATAATTGTATTTGAGGTTCTCAAGGATGTCCTTGCGTCCCAAAGCACTGAATATATCGATCGCTTCAGAAGTCTTGACCCTGATCTTATCGATGGGGATGTTCTTCTCCACTATACCGCGCATTTCCGCCTCTGTCTTAGCGCAATCCTGTTCCGTCCATACCTGGGTTCCAAAAACCTCGCAAAAAACGCCATCGCCGATGGAATGCTCGATAACCAGGTTATGCTGGCTCCCAAAAAGCGAATTCAACGCTTTGGCCAGGATGAATATCACAGAATCGTGGTAGATCCTTCTTCCCTCCGGATGGTTGTAAGTTATGCAATCAACCATGGTGTTCTGCTGCGGGATATATTCGTCATTGACATATTGGACGTGATCTATTTTATAGGATAATATAGTTTTAGTTTTTATATCAGTGTTGCGGAGCAACTCGCGGATCGCCTTGGTTTCATCAGTCTCGATCATGCTGTGTTTGTTTCCGTCTAATCTTAGGTCGACTATCATGGTAATTCCTTTTTTATTAACTACCCTTGTAAACCCGTTTTTTATTTATAAAAAAAGGCTTAGAAAGGAATTCCATATTTTTCCGGCTTGTTAATCCGTCAAGTGATTAGGAGAAAGAGAAATGAGTAAACCAACAGGGAAACGCTTACTGGCAAGGGAAGCCGGACGCCTTGGGGGTGTCACGATCGGCGCTTTCCTTTTTGCCATTGGTTATTCCTGGTTTTTATTGCCCTATAATATGGCTCCCGGCGGAGTGGGTGGTCTTTCCCAGATCTTCAAATTCCATTTCGGGATCCCCAACGGGCTTTCCATGATAATGATCAACATCCCCCTGTTTATCCTCGGTTTTATCTTTATTGGCAAAGCCTTTGGAGCAAAATCCATCTATGGGATGCTCGTTTCCTCGATCTTCACGGATCTGGTCAACATCAAAACCCTGGCCGGATTTGGCTGGATGGATCTATCCAAGTATACCCACCTCTACCAGGGACGGACGATCTACGCCTACCTGGGCCCGGAAGACCTTCTCCTTTCAGCAATTGCCGGTTCGGTGGTCCTGGGTCTCGGTCTTGGCCTGATTTTCCGCTCCCGCGGCTCCACGGGGGGAACGGACATCCCCGTGGCGCTGATCAAGCAAAAGGCGGGGCTGGCCATCGGTACGGGTTACTACATCGTGGAAACCGGCATAATCCTTGCCGTGGCGATCTTTCTCAAGGACCCCAAGATCCTCATCTGGGGTTATATCAATCTCTTCAT